>NZ_DAVZJY010000016.1:0-21385 GCF_052272535.1 Sutterella sp.
CCGTCCCGGAGGCGGACGCTCCCGGGACGCTCCTCGGCCTCGTGCGGGTCGCCGACCAGGTGAAGCCCGATTCGCCCGAAGCCGTAGCCGCGCTCGAAAAGCTCGGGATCGTGGTGACGATGCTCACCGGCGACAATGAGGCGACGGCGCGCGCCATCGCCGCCAAGACCGGGATCAGCCGCGTCGTCGCGGGCGTGCTCCCGGGCGGCAAGGCCGAAGAGGTCGGCCGGCTCCACGCCGCGGGCAGGCGCGTCCTCATGGTGGGCGACGGTGTCAACGACGCCCCGGCCCTGGCCGCCGCGGACGTCGGCGCCGCGATCGGCGCGGGAACGGACGTTGCGATCGCCTCTGCGGACGTGGTTCTCATGAAGAGCCGCCTCACGGACGTCGTGCGCGCGGTCGAGCTCTCGCGCGCGACGATGCGCAACATCCGCGAGAACCTCTTCTGGGCCTTCATCTACAACGCCGTCGGCATCCCGATCGCGGCGGGCGTCTTCGCCTCCGAAGGCCTCACGCTCTCGCCGATGATCGCCGCGGCCGCGATGAGCCTCTCGTCCTTCTCCGTCGTCACGAACGCGCTGCGCTTAAGATTCTTCAAACCGAAACTCGTCCCCGAGGGCGCTCCCGCGTCCCCGACCACCCGCCCGGTCGCAAACGGCCCGGCAAAGGAAGGAAAAATGACTCAGAAGACCATCCACATCGAAGGCATGCACTGCGGCCACTGCACCGCGTCGGTTGAAAAGGCCCTCAAGGCCCTGCCCGGCGTCGAAGCCGTCACGGTGAGCCTCGAGAAGAAGCAGGCGGTGGTGGACGCCGACCTCTTTGTCACGGACGAAATGCTCCGCGCGACCGTCGAGGGCGCGGGCTTCAAGGTGATCGGCATCGAATAAGTCCCCTGAAGAAGGTCTGCGGCGAAGCGCCCCCTCAGTGCTCCGCCGCAGTCCGTCCCAAGAAACGAAGGCCCGGAGCGGTGCGTTCACTCGCACCTCCGGGCCTTCGTTTTGCCGGGCGGCGGCTCCTCTCGGGCTGCGCCTGACGAAGAAAAAGGCCCCGCCCGAAGACGGAGCCTCCTGCGCATCGGAGCGCCGGCCTCAGCCAGAAGGCCGGCCGGCGGTCTCCATTACCAGTTCTTCAGGATCTTGATGCCTTCCTCAAGATCGCCCGAGAAGATGCGGTCCTTCGAGACGAAGGGCACCTTCGCGCGGTAGGCCTTGTAGAGGGCCTCGGTCTTGGGCGAAAGCTCAACGTTCGACTGCTTCGCGCGGCGCAGGTCGATCGCCTGGGTCGAATGGAGAAGCTCCATCGAGTAGAGGTCGATGATGTTCTCCGAGGAGCGGTTCAGACGTTCGGCAATGCGCGGCAGATTCGAGGCGGTGTCCTCGATGTTGCCTTCAACGGCGGAGCCGTCCATCGAGACCGGGTTCGCGAGGTCCACGTTCTCGGCGTAGATCGAGACCATCGAGTCCTCGGTCGCGCCGAAGTTGTGGCCGTTCTTGTTGGACTCGGCCGTGAGGTAGCGCGGCAGACCCGAGAAACGGTCCTCGTCGAGGCGGATCGTGCGCTGCACGCAGTTGTGGGCGACGTGGGCGAGCGCGATGGCGGCGCGTTCAGCGGAGATCGCGATCGGGAGCGGCTCGAAGTTCGCCGACGGGATGATCGCGCCCTTCAGGCCTTCGGCATCAACGAAGTACTGCGCGACCTGGCTCGACTCGTAGTCCTCCTTCGAGGCGTTCAGGATAACGCCGGGATTGTCGTCGGAAGAGTTGATCTGGATGTTCACGAGGGCGTCGAGCTCGGAGAGCGCGCGCAAGGCTTCCGAATAGGTATAGACAGTCGTGCGGAAGCTCAGCGGATCCTGCAGGCTGCGGGATTTGTCGAACGTCCAAAGGTAGGAGCCCTTGAGCTCTTCGCGGAAGTTCTTCGCGGCTTCCTGAAGGCCGAGGAGCGGATGGGAGTTCACGGTCTGCGTGAGGAACGGGGCGACGTTGCCGTTCAGGCCCTCAAGCGTGAGGCCGAAGACGGTGGGCGTCACCTTCACGGCCTGACGCATCGTCTTCATCGCGCCCATGAGCATCGCAACGCCGACCGAATTGGTCGAGAGGATGCCGAGGCCGTCCTTGCCCTGCGGCACGAGCGGCGTGATGTTCTTCGCCTTGAGCGCCTCGGCGGCGGACATCTCCTTGCCGTTCACCGTCACCTTCCATTCGCCCATCATCGTTGCGCCCACGTGCGAGGCGAGCGTGATGTCGGCGTCGCCGATGCTGCCGCGGCTCGGAATCACCGGGGTGATGCCCTCATTGAGGAAGGTGCGGTAGAGCTCCGCAACGCGGGGCTGCACGCCCGCGCGCCCCTTCAGGAGCGTGTTGAGGCGAATCACCATCGAGAGGCGGACGATCTTCGGATCGAGCGACGGACCGTAGCCCACGGAATGCGAGCGGAGAATGTTGCGGTTGAAGTCGATGCTCGCCTGCTTGGCGACGTCGGTGAGCTCGCCCTTGGCGTCGAAGAGGTGGTGGTCCTTGTTGAGGCCAACGCCCACCGTGAGGCCGTAGATCTCGACGCCATGGCGCGCGGCGGTCATCACGAGGTTGTAGGAATCGGTGAGGTGCTTCATCGCTTCAGGAGCGATCACGACCTCTTCGCCGTTGGCGGCGGCCCAGGCCTGTTCCTGGGTGAGCGTGCGGCCGTCGAGCGTGACGGCGGCTTGAGCGGCGGCGGACATGAATGCAAGACCAACTGTGAAGGCAAGAGTGGTAAGACGCATTTTGCAGTTTTCCGAAAGGACTGTGGAGATGTTGACGTCGGGACGGCTCGGCCTTCGGGTTGGCCTCCGTCCTGGGTGAGGCAGAATTTACGCTCATAACAAACCGCCTGGTCGGTTTTTATGGATACCGCATTTATGACTAGCGAAAACACCTATTCATTCAATTTATTTATGTTTTTCATCGGTTTCCCATCTAGATACATTGCATTAGTAGGGGTTAACCATAAGAACTAGCGAGGGACAAAAAAGACCATTCGGTCGGTTTTGCCTATAATCCGCCGCATCACACCTCCTACTCAAACCTCTTCAGGTACAGGACGTATCCATCATGAAGTTCAAGAAGTCCCTGATCACCGCCGCCGCGGCCATCGCCTTCGGCGCCGCCTCGGCCTCCCTCCTCGCCGCTCCGGTCACCACCGAGGGCGTGGGCGTCGGCAAGCACGGCGACATCGTGGTCGCCGTCACCTTCGACGACGGCAAGATCCAGAAGATCGAGATCAAGAAGAACGCCGAGAACCCGGTGCTCGCCAAGCAGGTCTTCACCGATCTGAAGGACCACATCGTTCAGGCGAACTCCGTCGAGCTCGACGCCGTCTCGGGCGCCACCTTCACCTCGAAGGGCCTCTTCGCCGCCGTTCAGGACGCCGCCAAGAAGGCCGGCGTGAAGCTCGGCAAGGCCGACAAGAAGGCCGTGAAGCAGGTCGCGAAGGACCTGCCGAAGAACTCCTCCTACGACGTCGTCGTGATCGGCGCGGGCGGCGCGGGCTTCTCCGCCGCCATCGAAGCGAAGAACGCCGGCGCGAACGTCGTGCTGCTCGAAAAGATGCCGATGGTGGGCGGCAACTCCCTGATCTCCGGCGCCGAGATGAACGCCGCGAAGAACTGGGTCCAGCCCGTTATCGGCATCAATGACGACTCGCCTGAACTCCACGCCAAGGACACGTACTTGGGCGGCGACAAGAAGGGCGACCTCAAGGTCATCGACGTCATGACGCATCAGGCTTTGGCCGGCGCCGAATGGTGCCGCGACTACCTCGGCGTGCGCTTCGAGCCCGACAACCTCTTCTTCTTCGGCGGCCACTCCCGCAAGCGCGCCCTGATTCCGGTCGGCCACACCGGCACGGAATTCATCACGAAGTTCCAGGCGAAGGCCGATGAGCTCGGCATCCCGGTCATCACCAACATGAAGGCCGAAGAGCTCATCAAGGACAAGGACGGCCGCGTCGTGGGCGTCAAGGCCACGATGGCGGGCGTCGAATACACCTTCAACGCCAAGGGCGGCGTCGTGCTCGCCACGGGCGGGTTCGGTGCGAACCCCGAGATGGTGAAGAAGTACAACCCGAAGATCGACGAACGCTTCAAGACCACGGACGCTCCGGGCACCACGGGCGAGGCGCTCTACATGGCCCAGCGCGCCGGCGCCGAGTTGGTCAACATGCAGTACATCCAGACCTACCCGATCTGCGACCCGATCTCCGGCGTGATCGAACTCATCGCCGACGCGCGCTTTGACGGCGCGATCATGCTCAACCAGGAGGGCAAGCGCTTCGTCGAGGAGCTCGGCCGCCGCGACGTGCTCTCCGAGGCGATCCTCAACCAGAAGGGCGGCTACTGCTGGGTGCTCTGGAACGACAAGATCGGCGCCGTGTCGAACACCGTCAAGGAACACCCGACCGAGTACGACGCCTTCACGAAGCAGGGCATCATGACCACCTGCCCGGACCTGAAGTGCATCGCTGACTTCACGAAGATCCCCTATGACTCGCTCAAGGCCACGACCGACCGCGTCACCTCGATGGCCGGCAAGGGCAACGACAAGGACTTCCACCACCGCGCGGGCCTCGTCGACATGAGCCAGGGCAAGTACTACGTGATCAAGGCCGTGCCCTCGGTGCACCACACCATGGGCGGCGTGCGCATCAATGAGAAGGCTGAGGCCCTGACGGCCGAAGGCAAGGTCATCCCGGGCCTCTGGGCCGCGGGTGAAGTGACGGGCGTCACGCACGGCACGAACCGCCTTGGCGGCAACGCCTACACGGACATCATCGTCTTCGGTCGCATCGCCGGCAAGGCGGCCGCCGCCGCCGCGAAGTAGTCCTTTGCGGATGAAGTGCGCGCTCCTGAAGGCCCAACCTCGCCTTCGGCGCGCGCGCCACATCTTTCCTTCCGCCCGACGGCCCGCGGCTCCCATCGAGAGCTGCGGGCCGTCGGGTTTTCGCCATCTGCGGCCGGCAGTCCTAGAATGGCGCGCATCTCTCCGATCCCGCCCCCAAAGAACCCTACCCAAATGGCAAGCATCAAGGCCGTCAAGACCCGGCAGTCGATCATCGACGCCGCAAAGGCGATCATTCTCGAAGAAGGCATCGGCGCGCTCACGATGGACCACGCCGCCGAAAAAGCCGGCATCAGCAAGGGCGCATTGATGTACCACTTCAAGAGCAAGCGCGCGCTGCAGGCGGCGCTTGTGGAGGACTACGCCGCGCATCTCGACGCCGAGCTCTCGCGTCATGAGGCGCTCTTCGACGGCTCGCCCGAGGAGACGCTTGTTCCGGGCTTCATCGAGTGGTTCCGGAGCTTCGACCGCGACAACCACGGTTGGGCTTCGGTCGGGCTCGCCATTCACTCGAACTTCGTTCACGACGAGGAACTCATGCGTCCGGTGAAGGCGTGGTATGAGAAGCTCCACGCCCGTATCGCCGCGCTCCCCGAGGACGTCCGCACCCCGGCGCTCGTCGCCATCATGGCGCTTGAAGGGTTCTTCTACTCGCACAAGTTCGGCGTGGATCTCACCAACCCGAAGCTCAAGATCCAGGCCTGGCACTATATTCTTGATAATCTTGTTCATTCCCCCGCGGTGAAGCCCAGAGCCCCCTGACGGCGCTTCCCTCCAGAGCCCGAGCCATGTCCTCCGCCGTTCTTTCCCCACGCCGCCTCTGCGCCGCTGCGGCAGGCACGCCCTTTCTCGACGGCTACGCAACCGGATCGGCCGCCTTCCTCATCATGATGATTCCAGGCATGACCGCCTGGGAGACGGGCGCCTTCACCGGAATCTACCTTCTCGTCTTTTCCGTGGGTGCAGTGGTCTTCGGCTGGCTCGCGGATCACTTCGGCCGCCGGCGGATCTTCTCGGGCTCCATGCTCGCACTCGGCGCCGGAACCATCGCCTCCCTCCTCCTTCTCGGCACCTCTGCGGACGTGGATGCCACGGTCGGCGCCGCGCAGCTTTCGGCACTTCTCGGGCTGCGCGCCCTCATGGGGCTGCTCCTCGGCGGCGACTATCCCGTCGGGCAGGCGCTCATCACGGAGCTCATCGCCGAAGAAGAGCGCGCGCAGCACCTCTCGCTTCTGATGTTTGGGTGGTACGCAGGCGCACTCTTCGCGGTTCTGCTCTCCCGCCCGATTTTCGCCCTTGACCTCTCCTGGACGACCTTCCTCTGGGTGCAGGCGGCCCTCGCGCTCCTCTTTTGGGCGGCGCGCAGGGGCGTGCCTGAATCCGCCGCCTGGAGGGCGGCGCGCCGGAGGGCGGACGCTGCTCCGGACGGCCGCCGGGGCGCCTTCTCGGAGCCCGGCTCCCTGCGGGCGTTTCTCTTCTGCACGGTCTTCTGGCTCGCCCAAACAATCCCCGCCACGGTCCTGATGTTCTATTCGACGAAGATCCTCTCGGGGTTTCTCGATACTAAGAGCGCCTTCATCCAGGTGCTGCTCCTCTACGGGTGCTTCCTCCTCGGCGTCCTCCCGGCCGCCCATCCGGCATTGGCGCGGTGTCCCAAAGCGGTTCTGATCGGCACCTTCCTCGCGATGGCGGCGTCCCTCGCCGCCGTGACGCTCGGGCGCGACATGCATTCGACCCTCATGACGGGCGCGGCCTTCATCCTCTTCGCGCTCGCCTATGGGCTGCAGACGCCTCTCGACTTCGTCTTTCCCAACATGCTCTTTCCCGCACGCACCCGCGCGAGGTTGGTGGGGCTCACCACGACCGTCTCGCGCGTGGGCTCGATGGGCGCAGCCTTCGCGTTCCCCGTTCTCGCGGAGGAATTCCCCGTCGCCGCGCTCTTCTGGTCGGGATGCGCCGTACTGCTCTTCGGGGCGCTCTTCTCGTGGCGCTTTGCGCCTGCCGACCGCGGCTGAGTCAGGAGCGGCTGAAGCGCTCGAAGCCCAAACGCCGCAGGCGCGAGCGCAGCGTGTTGACGTTGATGCCGGAAAGTTCCGCCGCGCCGCCCGGTCCGGCGATCCGCCCCTTCGTGCGTGAGAGGAGCTCGGAAAAATAACGCCGCTGCATTTCATCAAAACGCTCCGTCGCCGCAAGCGCATCCGGCCGGGCAGCCGCTGAGGCGCCGACCGCGGCTGCGGCCGATCCTACTGCGCCCGCCGTCGGAAGGGCGAGCGTTTCATCGTCGGGCGAATAGACGAATGACTCAATCACGCCGTTCGTCTGCATGAGCGTGCGGGAGACTACGTTCTTCAACTCCCGGACGTTGCCCGGCCAAGGCATTCGGAGGGCGCCTTCAATCGCCGCCTCCGTGAGGACGGGCTCCTCGGCGAGCCCGTAGCTCTTCACGAAGCGCCAGATGAAGAGGCGCGCCAACGGCGCGACGTCCTCCGGGCGCTCCCGCAGGGGTTTCAAGCGGATCGGCAGGACGTTGAGCCGGTAGAAGAGATCAAGGCGGAATCGCCCGTCGCGCACGAGCGCCTCGAGGTCGCGGTTCGTCGCACCGATGATGCGCACGTCCACGGGAATCTCCGCCGTGCCGCCCACGCGGCGCACCGTGCGGTTCTGCAGCACGTGCAGGAGCTTCGCCTGCATCCCGAGGGGGAGCTCCCCGATCTCGTCGAGAAAGAGCGTGCCGCCGTCGGCCTCTTCGAAGTAGCCCGTATGGCGACGCTCCGCACCGGTGAAGGCCCCCGCCTCATGGCCGAAAAGCTCGGATTCGATCAGATTTTCCGGGATGGCCGAGCAGTTGACCCGCACGAAGGGCGAGCGGCTTCTGTCGGAAAGTGCATGCACCGTCTGTGCGACCACCTCCTTGCCCGTGCCGGACTCACCCGTGATCAGGAGGTTCTCGTTGAATCGGGCGGCGAGCTTGATGTCGTTCGCGATCCGGTGCATGGAGGGCGTATTGGCGAGGAGGATTGAAAGGGGCTCCTCGCGGATGCTCGAGAGCGACGCGACGAGCTGCCGGTTTTCTGTGGTGAGGGCCGTGCGCTGACGCGAAAGCTCCGCGGAGATCGCGAACCCGGCATGAAGCGAGAGGAGCGTCTCCGATCCTGCGAGCCATGCGGCGTGCTCGGAGTGGAAGGCCCCCGCGCGGTCCGACCAGAAGCAGACGATGCCGTAGCGCTGCCCCTCGAGCCGGAGCTTCATCATCAGGAAGGAGGCGATTTCAGGGACGACCTGCGGCGCTACGTACGCCGTGAAGGGATCGTCCGCTAGCCGGTTCACGATCCGAACGGACAGATCCGCGTCCGCAGCACGCGCCGCGTTCGTCTGCGCCCAGAGACGCTTCATTCCCGCCTTCACCGGTACCGCCCGGTTGATGCGCTGCGGCTCGCCCCGCCGTGCTCCCGCGAAGAAGTACACCGCATTCTCATCGGGCTTGTAGATGTTCATGAAGACGCCCTTCGCAGGAAAGGCTCCCCAACGGCCTCCCTCGAGGCCCGAAGCCTCACGGGCGGCGGCGTCGAGGGCGTGCAGCAGGCGCTCGAGCGCTTGGTTGAGGTCGAGCGTGCTTGTAAGAGCTTCGAGAATCGCCGGGCGGCAGAGCGTTGTGATCATGGAAACGAAATATCGTTGAAACGTGAAATATCGTTGTTCAAATATACGACATTTCGTTTTACCTTCTACTGCAACACAGCTGAAACTACCGTCTAGGCCGAAAGAACTACAGACATCTATTTGTTGTTCATGGCTTTTACGTTGATTAAGTGTTTGTCCCTAGTTCTTTTGGAACGCCACCTGCTCTTAAAGAGATCGTCAACGAAGTCGTCAAGTGCTGCTTGGAAAGCCTGATGCACCGGAAACACCCCATTCCACTGGAGACCACAATCATGAACAACTCTTCAACCTCCCGCCGCCGTTTCCTTCTGAGCGGCGCCATGGGCGCGGCGGCCGCCGCAACCGGCTTTGCCGCGCGTGCGGCGGATGCCTCCGCCGCCCCCGCCTTCGACAAGGTCTACGACGTCATCGTCGTAGGCTCGGGCTTCGCCGGCCTTGCCGCAGCCCTTGAAGCGAGCATCGGCGGCGCCAAAGTGCTGCTCCTCGAGAAGATGCACGCCTACGGCGGCAACTCCGCCATCAACGGCGGCGCCTTCAGCGTCGCGGGCTCCCCCCTGCAGAAGAAGTACGGCATCAAGGATTCGCCCGAGCAGATGCTCGCCGACATGATCCGCTCCGGTCGCGGTCTCTCCCACGTCGACCTGCTCAAGATGGTGGTTGAGGGAAGCCTGCCCGCCTACGAGTTCACCCTGCGCCACGGCGTCAAGTACAAGGACTTCGTGCAGCACTTCGGCGGCCACTCCGTTCCGCGCACGCTCCAGACCATCGAGAGCACGGGCGGCGGGATCACCCGCCCGCTCGCCGAATCCTGCAAAAAGCACGGCGTTGAGATGCACCTGCGCGCAAAGATGGAGGAGTTCATCCTCTCGCCCGCAGGCCGCGTGATCGGCCTCAAGGTCCGCGAGCGCTATGAGTTCCCGAATGAAGCTTCGGGCGTTCTTCAAACCTACGGCGCCCGTAGGGGCGTCGTAATGGCGACGGGCGGATTCTCGCGCAACATCTGGTTCCGCAAGCAGCAGGACCCGCAGCTCGACGAACGCCTCGACTCCACGAACCATCCCGGCGCCACGGGCGACGGCCTTTTGAAGATGCTCTCGATCGGCGGCGCTCCGGTGCAGATCGACCAGATCCAGCTCGGCCCCTGGACTTCGCCCGACGAGCGCGGCTTCGGCCTCGTGAGTCAGTTCAACACGATCGCGGGATTCCCCATGGGCATCATGGTCGACGTGCGCACCGGCCGGCGCTTCTGCAACGAGCTCGCCGACCGCAAGGAGCGCACCGACGCGATCCTCGGCCTCATGGAAAACGGCAAGCCCGTCTATCCGGTCTGCTTCACCGACGCCAAGGGCGTCGCCAAGGCGCAGACCCTCAAGAACGGCCTGAAATACGGCGTGATCAAGAAGTTCGACAAGCTCGAGGACCTCGCAAAGGCCTACGGCATCCCGGTCGAGCCGTTCGTGAAGCAGGTCGACGAATTCAACGCGATGGTGAAGCAGAAGAACGACACGCAGTTCCACCGCGCCCTCGACCTCGCCATCGTGCTCGACAAGGCCCCCTTCTACGCCTGCCGCGTCTGGCCGAAGGTCCACTACTGCATGGGCGGCGTAGGCATCACGAAGAACGCCGAAGTCTACAAGGTGGACGGCTCGATCATCCCGGGCCTCTTCGCCGCGGGCGAAGTGACCGGCGGCACGCACGGCGCCTCGCGCCTCGGCGGCTGTGCCATCGCCGACGGCCTCGTCATGGGCCGCATTGCGGCTCAGAGCGCCCTCAAGCTCGCGCCCGTCTCGCTCTGATCCCGCGCACCCGGCCCCATAAAACCGACTCTGGACCCATTGAAATGAACCGCATTCTTCAAAACGTCGCCCTCGTCGCGGGCTGTCTTTTCTTCGCCGCCTCCGCCTCGGCCGCGGCCCCGACCCTGAAGCCCCATCACCAGTCGATCAAGGACTGCGCCGTCTGCCACACCGCGGAGAACGCCGTCGCGGGCAACGCCTTCGTTGTTCCGAGCGACAAGGCCTGCATGAGCTGCCACGGCTCCTACAAGGACCTTGCCAAGAAGACCGCCAATCTCGGCGAGCCGAATCCGCATGCGTCGCACCACTACGGCGAAGGCATCTCCTGCACTGCCTGCCACAAGGAGCACCAGCCGAGCAAGGTCTACTGCAACGAGTGCCACAACTTCAAGTACCAAATCAAGTAATTCAATTGCAAAAACCGGCTTCGTCCGTCTGAGTCCGAAAACTCAGGCGACGCAGCCCCAAAGGAGATAATCATGTCCCGCATCTTCAAAACGACCCTTCTCGCCGCCGCCATGATCGCCGCCGGTGCCGCCGGAGCCGCCACCATCACGCTCGACGGCCGCAACCTCACGATGGAAAACGCCTGGGAGATCGCCCAGGGCAAGGCCGACGTCGCCATCGCCCCGAAGGCGATGAAGCTCCTCAAGGACAGCCACGCGCTCGTGATGGCCGCCGCCGCCAAGGGCCAGGCCGTCTACGGCCTCACCGTCGGCGTGGGCCTCAACAAGGACCACAAGCTCTTCACGGCCGACGGCAAGCTCACGCCTGAGGTGGTCGCCGCCTCGCGCGCCTTCAACTACAACGCGCTGCGCTCGCACTCCGCCGGCGTGGGCGAGATGATGCCCAAGGACCTCGCCCGCCTCTCGATGGTGATTCGCCTCAACACGCTCCTGGACGGCAAGTCCGGCGCCCAGGCCCGCGTCGCCGAGCTCTACCGCGACATGCTCAACAAGGGCGTCACGCCGCTCATTCCGTCCGAAGGCTCTATCGGCGAAGCCGACATTCTCCTCGCCTCGCATGTGGGCGCCGTGATGATCGGCGAATGGAAGGCCGAAGTGAACGGCAAGGTCGTGAGCGGCAAGGACGCCCTCAAGGCGGCCGGCATCACCCCGCTCGTTCCGGAAGGCAAGGACGCACTCGCCATCCTCTCGAACAACTCCGTCGCCATGGCCTACGCCGTCGAAGCCGCCCGCAACGCGCATCGCATCTGCGACGTGACGCCCACCATCTACGGCCTCTCCCTCGAAGGCCTCAACGGCAACGTCGCGCCGATCCTTCCGCAGACGATCGGCGCCCGTCCGTTCCCGGGCCTCGCTGAAACGGCCAAGGAGATGCGCGACGCGATCAAAGGCTCCTACCTCTGGCAGACAGACGCTACGCGCCCGCTACAGGACCCGCTCTCCTACCGCGTGACGGTCTACGGCCTCTCCGAAGCGAAGAACGCCGTCTCCGACCTTGAGAAGGTGATCAAGGTCCAGATCAACTCGACGGACGACAATCCCGCCACCATCCTCAACGCCGACGACGCCTACAAGGCCGAGTCCACTCAGGTGGCGAAGTACTTCGTCGAAGGCAACGGCGTGAAGGGCGCCATCATTCCGTCGGGCAACTTCAACCCGCTGCCCGTCGCCCTCGCCCTGCAGCGCACGTCGCTTGCCCTTGCGCACCTCTCGCACTACTCCGTGCAGCGCACGATCCACCTCAGCTACGATCAGTTCACGGGCCTCACCCGCTTCCTTTCGGATCCGGACAACAAGGGACACGCCTTCGGCGCCATTCAGAAGTCGTTCATGGGCCTGCATGTTGACAACATGAGCTTCGCCAACCCGGTGAGCCTCTTCGGCATGCCGGTGGCCGGTGAAATCGAAGACACGTTCACGAACATCCTTCAGGCCGCCAAGCGCCTCGAGGCGATCGACCAGAATCTCTTCCAGATTTACAGCGTCGAGACGCTACATTCCGCCCAGGCGATCGACCTGCGCCGCATGCTCAAGAACAAGGACCTCAAGCTCTCCGAGAAGACCGACGCCTTCTACAAGGCCTACCGCGTCAAGGTTCCGTACGTAAAGAACGACCGCATCTTCACGGACGACATCAAGGCCGGCACGGAGCTGATCAAGACCTACGCGTTCTAATCTCCTGAAGTCCCGCAAGTCCCTCAGGCGTCCGCGACTTCTCTCCAGCCAGAGGGGCCGCTGAAGGACGCCCGCCGCCGGACGCGACCTCCGTTCGACCGACACATCTTCTGACGCGCGGCGCGGCTCCCCTGAGACCTTCCGGAGCCGCCCACGCCATCTACTTGGGAAGAACAACAATGCAGTTCAAGACCCTCGCCCTTACCGCCGCCGTCTCCGCGGCTGCCTTCGCCGCTTCAGCCAACGCCGCCGACGTCAAGCTCTACGGCGCCGTCGACACGGGCCTCACCTACACGCACGGCTACGACAACGACGTGAACACACTCGAGATGACCTCGGGCAACTACGCCGGCCCCCGTTGGGGCGTCAAGGGGAGCGAAGAGCTCGCCGCCGGCGTCAAGGTGAACTTCATCCTCGAAGCCGGCTTCGCCTCCGATACGGGCGCGCTCGGCAAAAACGGCTCGCTCTTCAACCGCGAGTCCCAGATCAACATCTCGTCCGACTATGGCACGATCGGCTTCGGTCGCGTCGGCGCCTTCACCTCGGGCTCCTCCTCGCTCAGCTGGTACTGGGACATGGAGCCTTTTGAAACGGGCTACATCGACGCGGGCGTTCAGGCGAGCCAGATCAACGTCTGGCGCCTCAACTCCAACACGATCTACTACGTCTCGCCCACCTTTGCGGGCGTGAAGTTCGGCGCCCAGTACTCGCTCACGGGTGAGAACGACAAGGAGACCGAGAAGTTCTCCGACAACAATTCGTTCGCCAACATCGCCGTCCGCTATGACGGCGGGGCGCTGCGCGCCGTCGCCGGCCTCGAATACGAGCGCTTCGGTCAGAAGACGACCGGCTTCCGGGCCCGTCAGGACGACGCCTACAACTTCAAGCTCGCCGGCGCCTATGCTCCCGGCAACGGTCCCCTCACGATCTATGCGGGAATGAGCTGGTTCAAGAACTACTCGGCCTACTCGAACGCGGTCTGGGTGGATTCGCCTGCCTTTGATGCCGACGGCACCAAGCGCCTCAACGCCTGGTCGGGCTTCATCGGCGCGAAATACGCCATCGGTCAGGCCGACCTCCTCGCCTCCGTGCAGTATCTCGACGGCAGGAACAAGGACGCCGTCGCGTATGCCGAAGACGACTACTCGCGCATCGTGGGCGCCGTCGGCTGCCACTATCACCTCTCCGGCCGCACGATGCTCTACGCCATCGGATCCTACGCCGACGGCAGCGGCATGCTCGACGAGGCGAACAGCAACCGCTTCATGGCCCACCTCGGCATGACGCATTTCTTCTGACCGACGGCCTGTTCCGGCAATTCTCTTTTTCTGATGTGATTTCGGGCCTCCGCAAGGAGGCCTTTTTTTCCATTTCAGCCCCGGCCGTACAGCACAAGCAAAGGGCCCGGAATGCCGCATCGTCGCTCCGGGCCCTTTCTTTTCAGTGGGCCGCCCGATCGAACGGGGCGGCGCTCACTCAATCAGGCGCGTTCTCCGTGGACGTGCGCCTCGTCGCCGATGATCTCCTTGTTGATCTGCAGCGTGAACCACCCGTAGATCAAGAGGCCAATCACGGCGGTCGGAATCATCGAGAGGTAGTACTCGAGCCCGGGGAAGTAGCGCAGCCACTGGAGATAGTCGGGAAGCGCCACCTGGCGCACCACGAAGATCCCGAGCGTGTTGAGGGCGCAGACGATGAGGGTGAAGACGTGCGCCCAGGTGCACTGCCGGGTGAAGGTGCCGAGCGAGTAGTCGTACGGGATTTCGTCGAAGACCTCGCGGCAGCTGCGGATCTCGTAGCGCGAGAGCAGGTACCCGATCACCCAGGCGGCGGCAAGCCCGAGCCAGGCGAGCGGATTCGAGGCGATGCCCGCGACCGTGCGCTCCGCGACGGGCGTGTTGAGGCCGATCAGGAGCGCGCCGAGAAAGCCCGTTGCGACGGCGTCGAGAAGCACCCACCGCAACGTGCGGTGAAACGTGAAGTGATGCACGCCCACGCGGTAGGCGATGTATTTCGAAGGTGCGGTCTTGAGGTCGATCTTCGGCATGGATGACATGGATGATTGTTCTTTGGCGGCGTCCAAATGCGGGCTCCTGCACCGCGCCCCTCCCTTGGAGGTACGCCGCAGCAGGTAGTTTCGCCAAAGTGTATCCCCGCAGGCGCGCAAGCACCATAGACGAAGATCGACGGGCGTCGAGGCGTGCGCCACGGCGGGCTTGAGCCAAAAAAGCCCGGAACACCGCTTGAAGGTGCTCCGGGTGGAAAGGAGAGAAAAGGCTGGCGCCCTCATCCGCCGGAACCGACGGCGGACGGGCTACTTCTCATGGCAGCCGGCGTCGCTGCACTTCTGGAAGTTCTCCATGTGATGGCACCCATAGCACATGGAGAGCGACGCGGCTTCCGGCTTGTAGTCCTTCGGCGGCGGCAGCGGATGCGCCTTGTGGCAGCCCGTGCAGTCGGGAACAACCTTGGCGCCCGCATGCGGGTTGGCCGCGTTGGGATCAAGGTATTGATGAGGCTGGACGGGCGAGCCGAACTCGTCCTTCCAATTCTTGGTCTGCTCCCTCAGGGCGTCGAAGCTTCCGCCGTGGCACATCAGGCACTGCTGCGGGTCCGCCTTTTCGGCGGCGGAGACTTCGGGCGCCTCGGAGAGAGCCATGGCGAGCACCAGAGCGGCGAGCGCTGCAAGCGGGGTCTTGAGCATGGCTCTTCTCCTTTGGGGGACTTACTTCAAGGCCGCGAAGGTCTTGCCAAGGACGAAGGCCTGCACGAGGCCGCGCGCGAGGCCGTGCATGGAGCTGCCGCCCGTCACTTCGCCCGCGGCGTAGAGGCCCGGAATCTTCTCACCCTCCCAGTCGAGCACTTCGCAGGCGCTCGAGACATGCAGACCGCAGTAGCAGTCGTGCAGCGTCACGGACGTCCAGGCCGCGTAGAAGGGACCCTTCTCGATCTTGAACTGCGGCGTGGGCTTGTCGAAGTCCGGATCCTTGCCCTGATCGACGTAGGAGTTGTACTTCGCAACCGTCTCGGCGAGCGCCTTCGGATCCATCTTATGGGACATGTAGGGGTTCGTGTTGATCTTCGCGGCGAGCTCCTCGATCGTGTCGGCCGAGAAGAAGTACTCGGGATCGACGTACTTCTCGCCCGTGTGGATGCGTTCGCGCTTCAGAGCCTCACTGTCGAAGATCGCCCACTGAGGACCGGCGGACCAGTCCGGAGCGTGCGAGCCCTCGTTGATCGCGAGCGCCGCGGCGATGAAGTTGATCGGGTTGTACTTCGTGCGGTTGATGTTGCGCCAGTCGCCCTGGACGTAGGGGGCGCCGTCCTTGAAGTGCGCGCCGTTCGTGCCGTTCATCAGGCCGCGGGTGGAGTTCGCCGTCCCGTAGGAGGTCATCTTCGCGGAGTCCTTCGTGAGGCCCGCCGACGAGGTCTCCTCAAAGAAGCGCTTGCCGCACCAGTTGACGACGATCGCGTTCTGCCAGTTGCGCAGCGCCACGCCCGAGTGCTTCACGAGCGGGAAGATCGGGGATTCCGGCGCCCAGCGCAGGTACGTGTCGCGCACGCCGATCACGGCGCCGCGGGTGAGCGAAATGGGGCGTTCGGCGTAGGCGTTGGTGAGGCCCCAGAGGCCGGCGCCGCAGCGCATGGCGGCGAGGGTGCCCGAAGCGTCCTGAGGCGAATATTCACAGGCGGCCGCCGCAAACTCCTTCGTGAGGCGCGGGTCGACCATGCGGCGGAAGGCAACGTGGTCCGTGTAGCCGGCCGTGGCGAGAACGAGCGCCTTCTTCGCGTGGACGGTGATCTCCTTCTTCGTCGAGACGACGTCCTCGGCGGAGCGGAAGCCCTTCAACTCCGTCCCGTCCGGGAGGATCTTCGGCGTGCGGTGGGCCTTGAGGCCGATGCAGCGCTTCTTGGCGTCCTGGAAGATGTCGTCCATGTAGTAGTTCATCAGGAACTTGACGCCCGCCTTGCGCGCGGCGTCTTCGAGCGAGCGCATCAGGACCGTGCCCGAGGTGCCCGCAGGGGCTTCAAGCGACGCGCCCTTGGTCCACGAGAAGTGGAGTTCACGAGGCGCGGAGCAGCCCGCACCGTAGGCGCCCGCGTTGTCGGGCTTCTTGTCGAGGAACGGAACGCCGATCTTCACGAGCCAGTCGTAGGTCGGGACCATTTCGTCGGCGAGCATGCGCTGCATGTCGCGGTCGTTGTAGCGGAAGTCGGCGAAGCCGTTGGGGAGCGTCACCGACCAGTCGGTGAGGTCCTTGAAGACCGTCTCCGGATCGTCCTTGATGCCGTACTTCTTCTGCACGGCGTTGCCGCCGCCCAAGAGCGTGTTGCCCTGCGAGATGATCGCGTGGCCGCCGATGTCGTAGTTGGCGTCGACGACGAGGACCGAGAAGCCGGCCTCCTTCGCGCGTATGGCCGTCGGAATGCCCGCGGCGCCCGCGCCGACCACGACGACGTCCGCCTCGAAGTCCCACTTCGACGGGGTCTTCGCTTCGGCGGCGCCGGACATGCCGAACATCATGCCGCCCATGGCGGCGGATCCTGCGATGAAGCTGCGGCGGGAAAGACTCGCTGACATGATTCTTCTCCTTTCTTGTGTTCCTCGAACGGCATCCGGATCCCGCTGCGGGACCTGCGGCGCCGTCCGTGCGTCCTGAAGAGATTCAATCCTTTCGAACTGCCTCTGCTTGAGGCTTTCTTCCGAACTGAGACAATCATTACTGTCGAGATACTCGAGTAGCCTGACGCGCGTCAAAGACGCTCCGCGCTCCCTGCCGACTGCACATCGCCTGCGAAAACCTGCGGCCGTCTAAACTTCCGGCAATACCTTTTGCAAACGCCTTACGCGCCTTCCACCATGATCCGCCCGCTTCTCGTCCACCTCCTTTGGGCCGCCGCGCTTCTTGCGTTCGGCGCGGCCGGAGCCTCGGCCGAAGGGGCGGCGTCCCAGAGCGCCTCTTCGGCCGCGCCGGGCGGTCTCGACGGCATTTCGGGCGCGACGGCGAAGCTCTACCAGTCCCGTCCCCTGCGGGTCGGCATCATCTCGCTCTGGGAGACGCCCGAGACGACGCTCGCGCTCCGGCGGACGCTTGAAACGATTCAGCTCGCCTTCGCGCCCTATCCGGTCGAGGTGAATCCCCGCGTGCCATGGACCGAGCTCGAGCACCTCATCAAGACGGGCGGCATCGACGTCTTCATCGCGAGCTCGGGATTCAGCATGAGGCTCAGACCCTACGGCGCGATCGCGGTGGCGACCCTCATCACCGAGCTCCAGCCCAATCCCAACACGGGCGTCGCGACGGCGATCCTCGTGAGAAGCGACGACGACCGCTTCCAGACGATCGCGGACCTCCAGGGATCGCGCCTCTCGGCGAGCTACCCCTCGGCCTTCATGAGCTACCGCACGGCCCTCGGGGAAATCGCGGTGCGCGGCTTCGACCCGGAGCACTTCTTCGGCGACGTCCACTACACGGGCGACAGCGAGAACGGCTCGATCGCGCGGCGGCTCGACACGCGTGAAGCCGACGTCGCGATGGTGCGCGCGTGCTGGCTCGAGAGCCTCGCGCCGGAAGTCCGCGCCCGCTACCGGGTGCTCGAACCGCGCCAAGATCCGACGCTGCACTGCGCGCACACCTCGCGCACATACCCCAACATCATGGTCTCCGTCATGCAGGGCTCGGCGCCGGGCGCCGCCCACGTGATCGCCAAGACCCTGCTCTCGATCCCCGAAATCGCGCCGGGGCACCACTGGGGGGTCGCAACCGACCTGCGGCCCGTGGACCGGCTCTACCGGGAGCTCAAGATCGAGAACTACGCCTATCTGCGCGAACCCACGGTGAAGCAGTGGGTGCTTACGCACGTCGTCGACTGCATCCTCGCGGGGCTCCTCGTTCTCGGCCTCGGGCTCCACAGCTGGCGGGTCGCCTACCTCGTACGGCGCCGCACGGCCGAGCTCCGGGCCTCGATCGCCGAGGAGCAGGCCGCGCAGGCGCGCGTCAACGAACTCAGCGCCCGCATGGAGCGCATGCAGAAGGCGACCGTGGTGGGGCAGCTCTCAAACCTCATCGCCCACGAGCTCGCACAGCCGCTCGCCGCCGTGCAGTACTACTGCGAGGGCATGAAGGAGCTCTTGAAGCAACCTTCCCTCAACCGGCAGATGCTCGAAATGAGCCGCGCGGGGATCCTGAAGGGCGTCGAGCGCACGAAGGAGATCGTCGCGCGCGTGCGCGGGTACTCGAAGAACCAGCAGAGGCGCGACCAGGCGGTGACGCTCTTCGATGCGGTTGAGCGCGTCTACGGCGGACTCTCCTCGGAGATGACGGGCGGCGTCAAGTTCTCCAACCAGGGCCTCTACGGCGTCGTCGTGCGCGGCGACGGGCTCGAGATCGAGCTCCTCTTCAACAACCTTCTGAAGAACGCCTTCGAGGCCGCCTCGGGCGCGATGGTGAGCGCCGAGAAGCCCGCGGTGAACATCTACGCCCGCGTGTCGCCGGAAACTTCGAGCGTGATCGAGATCGTCGTTGAAAACACCGGCCGGCAGCTCTCGAGGGAGGACTTCGTCAACCTCACGACGCCCCTCATCACGAGCAAGTCGGCCGGCCAGGGCCTCGGCATCCCGATCGCCATCGCAATCGCCGAAGCCTCGGGCGGACACCTCGTCTTCGAGCCGCGCCCCAAGGGCGGCCTCGTCGCCCGGGTGACGCTGCCGACCGCATGAAGTGTCCCGCAAGAGAGACAACAAATCAACTGAAACTCAACGAACCGGAAAGCTCAAAATGACCGCAGCCGACGAGACGCTCGAGAACCTCAAGCGCACATCGCTCATACGCATCGTCGACGACGACGAGGAGGTGAGGAACGCCCTCGCCTTCATGCTCGCCTGCAAGGGGTGGCGCACCGAAGCCTACGCCGGCGCGCAGGAATTCATGAAGTCCTATTCCTCAACTCCGCCCGGGTGCCTGCTTCTCGACATCCGCATGCCGGGCATGTCCGGGCTCGAACTCCAGAGCCGGATGAAGGAGCTGAACCTCACGCTCCCGATCATCTTCATCACCGGACACGCCGACGTCCCCACCGCCGTGCGCACGCTCAAGATGGGCGCCTACGACTTTCTCGAGAAGCCCGTGGACGCCGAAGCCCTCACGACGGCGATAGAGGCGGCCGCGCGCATCAGCGCCGCGCAGGCCGAGGGCGGGCTCACCGCGGACGAGGCCGCAGAGGTGATCCGGCAGATGAGTCCGCGCGAGCGTGAGGTGACGCGCCTCCTCGCGCAGGGCCTTGCGAACCGCGACATCGCCGAGCACCTTTCGCTCTCGGAGCGGACCGTCCAGGGACACCGCAACAACCTCTACCACAAGCTGCGCGTGCACAACCTGCGCCAGTTCCAGGCGCTCACCAAGGAGCTCGCGCTCTGAGAGGACGCGCGTCCCGGTGAGGCGCCGGTCCCGGCACCCGATCAGGTCTGCCCGAACCGCGTGCGGCTTCTCACCCGCAGCGTCTGCACAACGGCCGCAAGCGCGAAGACCGCACCGCCCCAGAAGGTGGCGGCCGCCCCGACTTCGTCCCACAGGAACCCCGCGAAGAGCCCGGCGAAGAGGATCGCCGCGCCGCTCGCAAAGTTGAAGAGCCCGAAGGCCGTGGCGCGCTTCTCTTCGGGCGCCGACTCCGCGATGAGGAGCGAAAACACGCCCTGCGTCGCGCCGAGATGGAGCCCCCAGAGCACGACGCCGGCGATGATCCCGGCGGGCGTCGCGAAGAGCGCCGTCACGACGTCGCCCGCGGCGAGCAGAATGAGCCCGAGGGCGAGGAGCTTCATCGGATCTATGTGGTCGGCGAGCCGCCCGACCGGGTAGGAGGAGAGCGAGAAGACGAGGTTCATCCCGACCATCAGGAGCGGCACGGCCGCGGTCGGAATCCCGCAGTCGGCGGCGCGCAGCACCAGGAAGGCGTTCGAGAAGCGCGCGAGCGAGAAGATCACGCCGAGAACGAGCACCTGCGTGAAGAGGGGCGAGCGGACGGCGAAGAACTCCCGGATCCCGGTGGGGGCGGGCTTCATCTTCACCGCCCGGTCCGCGTCGTCCTCGACGCCGAAGAGAATCGTGAGGATGCAGAGCGCGCCCGGAATGAGCGCCACCCAGAAGATCGTGCGGAAGTCCTCGGTCCAGAACCAGAGGCAGAGGCTCGCAATCGCCGGCCCCACGAAGGCGCCCGCAGCGTCGAGCGACTGCCGCAGCCCATAGGCCGCGCCCCAGATGGATTTGGGCGTCACGGCCGCGACGATCGCGTCGCGGGGCGCGCCGCGCACGCCCTTGCCGATGCGGTCGAAGAAGCGCGCGGCGAGCACGATCCAGATCTGGTCGGCCAGCGCGAAGACGGGCTTGGCGAGAACGCCGAGTCCGTAGCCCAGAAGCACGAGGAGCTTGCGGTGTCCGAAGCGGTCCGCGATCGCGCCCGAAAAGACCTTGGCGACGAGGGCGGCGCTCTCGCCCACGCCTTCGACGAGGCCGATCATCATGGCGCTCGCACCGAGCGTCCCCGCCATGAAGAGCGGCAGGAGCGCGTGGATCATCTCCGAGGAGACGTCCATCAGGAGCGAGACAAAGCCGAGCGCCCAGACGGTGCGCGGGATGCCGGGGCGGTCGAGGCCGGCTCGGAGCTGCGGGCCGGCGGCGCCGGTCGTTTTGTCTTCCGAAGAGGTCATGGCGGGAGAATTTGCGGTTGAATGAGGAGAGGTTGGGGATTCTCCCGCCGGAACGTCAACGGGGCGTCAAAAGGAACGTCGAAGGGCGGATCCACCGGCGCGCCCGCCAACTTCTCCGGAACAAACGAAAAGGACGGCGGCAGAACGCCCGGCTCCGCGTGAGGCGCCTCCCCTCAAGAGAGAGGCGCCGCCCTCACGGATGCCGGG
>NZ_DAVZJY010000017.1:0-20307 GCF_052272535.1 Sutterella sp.
TTTTCCTCGGAAATCCCGCATCCAGGCGGGAGGATCGGCGCCCGGCTCCTCACCGGTGCGTCCGTCCAGTCTTTGCAAATAGCCGCGCCTGACGTCGCCGTCCTTCACGACTGTTGCGACCTTTCGGCCGATCCCCTGATTCCGTCGGCGGGAGCCGCAGCTGTTCCTCTTCGCCTCCTGAGTGAAGAGGAACTTCCGGGGCCTGAGTGGGGAAGCTTCAGGCCGGGGTCTTTTGCGCTTCAGTTCCGACGAGTCCTCTTTCTGGGGCTTTCACCCAAGGCGGACCGCAAGGAGGTTGAGACTCCCTGCCCTGGGAATCCTTCCTCATCCCGGAAAGTCCAATAGACCGCGGCAGGAACCTCCTGCTGCAGCCGACTGCGGACTTTCCGCCCAAATTCACCTGAGTCGCTGTTCTCCTTAGAGCGGCTCAGTAAAACTTTAGGCGGAGGCGAGCAAACGCCTCTCGCTCCTCATGCACCCCGATCGAAAGATCAACCGCACGCCGACGCCTGCGCACCTTCCGCGGAGCCTGGGTCGCGGACGCGGTAGGTACGTATCCGAACGCGGTCCGATAGTACGTTGTGCGTACTTCAAACGACGTCGGATGGATGCCGACAGGATGAGGTCGGGACTTCCAACGGGGGAGAGTCCATGAAAAGCGGGTGGAGTTTAGCCTACCCCTCACCCGCCACTATATCAGCACTAACCCTTGATTACACCCCCGGATTTGATATGAATCCACCCTTTTGCATACTCTGAACAAAACTCCCTTAGATCGTCTTTTTTTCTGCGGAAATCCTGTAGTTGCTGAAGGCTTGACGGTTTGGATCCGGCTGAAATCACGGAGTTCGGAAATACCTCCCTAAAGGTAGGTAATTACCCGATCAAAGCTTTTGCCTAGATTACAACTTTCTCTGTTCGGAAAAAATGAACACAATTTAAGTATGAATACTCACCTATCCTCCGCCCCAACAAAGTGATGCAACCAAATGTATGGGACCGATAGGCAACCCTCCTATCATCCATCAAAGCTCGATAGAATGCCCATCAGGGCGGACCGCAGCATCTACGCACGTCTCCGTCTTCGTCACCCACGCCTTCAGCCCGAAGGAGGAGCATTCATCATGGCCCATCGCATCATCTCCACCGAAGAAGCCCCGGCCGCCATCGGCCTCTACAGTCAGGGAGCGCTCACCGAAACGACGCTCTACTGCTCGGGCCAGCTCGGCATCCGCCCGGAGACGGGCGAGCTCGAACCCGACGTCGAGTCGCAGACCCGCCAGGCCTTCCGCAACCTCCAGGCCGTAGCGCACGAAGCCGGCGCGACGCTCGCCGACGTCGCGAAGCTCACGATCTTCCTCAAGTCGATGGACGACTTCGCCGTCGTGAACAAGGTAATGGGCGAATTCATCACCCCGCCCTATCCGGCCCGCTCCTGCGTCGCCGTCGCGGCGCTCCCGAAGGGCGGCCTCGTCGAGATCGAGGCGATCATCGACCGCGTCGGCATCGTGCTCTGACGACCGCCTCCTCTACGAGCACCGCCCCGATGCCGCAGCCCACATCCACCCCCGCCCGCAGCCGCCCCGCCGGCGTCATCCAGCAGCAGAAGCTCGCGCCCCTCGCGGAGCGCCTGCGCCGCCTCGGGCTCGTCAGTGACTGGGACTTCATCCTTCATCTGCCGTTGCGCTACGAGGACGAGACGAAGATCGACCCGATCGGCATGCTCGTCCCGGGCGAAACCGCGCAGGTGCAGGGTGAGGTCGTGCGCTCGCAGATGACCGCCACGCCGCGCGGGCAGCAGCTCATCGCTCAGGTGCGCGACGAAACGGGGCTGCTCGCGCTGCGCTTCATCCACTACTACGCTGACACGCAGCGCGTATTACGACCCGGCGCGGTGGTGCGCCTCTTCGGCGAGCCGCGCCCGGCCTATGCGGGCGGGCTCGAGATGATCCACCCGAAGATCCGCAAGCCCGTGGCGAGCGACGCGACGCTCCCGAAGTCCCTCACGCCCGTCTACCCCCTCGGGGAAGGCGTGCAGCAGACGTGGCTCAGGAAGCGCATCTCCCGGGCGCTTCTCGACATGCAGGGAATGGAGGATCCCGTCCCGGAGGAGATCCGGCGGAGTCTCGATCTCCCGGGGCTGCGCGCCTCGCTTGAATACCTTCACAACCCGCCGCCCGATGCGGACGCCGAGGCTCTGGGGAGCCGCACGGACCCGCACTGGCGGCGCCTCAAGTTCGACGAACTCCTCGCGCAGCAGATCACGCTGCGCGAAATGCGCGTGCTCGCGCTTGCCGAGCGCGCTCCGGAGCTTCGCGAACCCGCCGCGGGCGGCCTCATCCCCGCCTTCATCGCCTCACTCCCCTTCCGCCTCACGGGCGCGCAGGAGCGCGTCTGGGGCGAGATCGCCCGCGACCTTGCGGCAGGCCGCCCCATGCACCGGCTCGTGCAGGGCGACGTCGGCTGCGGCAAGACGATCCTCGCCGCGCTTGCGGCGTTGCGCGCCGTGGAGTCTGGCCGGCAAGCGGCGATCATGGCCCCGACGGGGATCCTCGCCGAGCAGCACTTCGAGAAGCTCTGCGCCTGGCTCGAACCCCTCGGCATCCGCACCGCCTGGCTCACCGGCCGGCAGAAGACCGCAGAGCGTACGGCCGCGCTCGAAGCCATCCGCTCGGGCGAGGCGAAGATCATCGTGGGCACCCACGCCCTCATTCAGGAAGGGGTGGAGTTTGAGAACCTCGCCGTCGCGATCGTCGACGAGCAGCACCGCTTCGGCGTCGCGCAGCGGCTCTCGCTCACTTCCTCGAAGATGAAGGACGGGCTGAAGCCCCACCTCCTGATGCTCTCGGCCACCCCCATTCCGCGCACGCTCGCGATGAGCTACCTCGCCGACATCGACGTCTCCGTGGTCGACGAGCTCCCGCCCGGGCGCACTCCGGTCGAGACGAAGCTCGTGCGGCTCGAGAGACGCGACGCCGTCGTGGGGGTGTTGCGCCACACCGTCTCGGAGGGCCGGCAGGTCTATTGGGTCTGCCCCCTCATTGAGGAGAGTGAAGCGCTTGACCTCACGCCCGCCGTCGAGTGCGCCCGCGACCTCGCGGCGCGCCTGCCGGACCTACGCATCGGGCTGCTCACCGGCGCCATGACGGCGCAGGAGAAGGAGTCCGTGATGAAGGCCTTCGCCGCGGGCGAGATCCACGTTCTCGTCGCCACCATCGTGATCGAGGTGGGCGTGGACGTCCCGAACGCCACCCTGATGGTGATCGAGCACGCCGAGCGCTTCGGCCTCGCGCAGCTCCATCAGCTGCGCGGCCGCGTCGGGCGCGGCGGCGCGAAGAGCGCCTGCGTGCTCCTCTACGACGACCGGCTCTCCGAAGAGGGTCGCGAGCGGCTGCGCATCATCCGCGAAACGACGGACGGCTTCGAGATCGCCCGGCGCGACCTGCAGCTGCGCGGACCGGGTGAATTCCTCGGCGAACAGCAGTCGGGCATGCCGATCCTGCGCTTTGCGGACCTCGAGGAGGACGCCGCGCTCGTCGAGGCCGCGCGCACCGCCGCCGCCCGCATGCTCGAAAGCCACCCGGAGGCCGCGCGCCGCCACGCCCGGCGCTGGTTCAGCGCCCGCGCGGAGCTCCTCACCGCCTGACCAAAAAATTCATTCACATTCCGACAACAACCATGACACTCACCGAACTCAAGTACGTCATCGCCGTCGCGCGGCACCGCCACTTCGGCCGCGCCGCCGAGAGCTGCAGCGTGAGCCAGCCCTCGCTCTCCGTCGCCATCCGCAAGCTCGAAGAGGAGCTCGGGGTGACGATCTTCGAGCGCCGCTCAAACGACATCGCCGTGACGCCGATCGGCCAGCAGATCGTCGATCAGGCGCAGAAGGTGGTCGAAGAGGCCCGCCGCATCCCCGAGATCGCGCACCAGGGCCGCGACCCGCTCTCCGGGCCCCTGCGCCTCGGCGTGATCTACACGATCGGGCCGTACCTGCTCCCCGAACTGATCGGCCGCATGATCGAAACGACGCCGCGCATGCCGCTCGTCCTCGAAGAGGGCTTCACGACGGAGCTCCTCGCGAAGCTGCGCAACGGCTCGATCGACGTCGCGATCACCGCCGACACGCTCGTGGACACGGGCTTCATGACGATGGAGGTCTATGAGGAGAACTTCGTCGTCGCCGTCCCCTCGCACCACCCCTGGGTGAACCGCAACTACGTGGGCACCGATGAACTCAAGGACCAGACGATGCTCTTGCTCGGCGCGGGCCACTGCTTCCGCGACCAGATCCTCGGCGTCTGTCCGGACCTCGCCGTCTTCGCCTCGAGCGCCTCGGACGTGCAGAAGACCGTTGAAGGCTCGAGCCTGCAGACGATCTTCCACATGGTCGCGCAGGGCCTCGGCATCACGGTGCTCCCCGCTTCGGCCGTTCCCTACCTCACCGGGCTCTCGAACGCGATCAAGATCCTGCCCTTCAAGGATCCGCCCCCGAAGCGCCGCGCCATGCTCGTCTGGCGCAAGAGCTTCACGCGCCTCGACGCGATCACGGCGCTGCAGGGCGCGATGCACGCCCTGAAGCTCAACGGGTGCGCGCCCGTCTTCGAAAAGCCCTCGGTGCGCTGAAAGCCCGCGGCACGACGGAAATGGAGAACCCGATGACCGAGAAAGCGCCTGAAGAGGCCCCCGGCCGAAAGCCCACCCCTCCCAAGAGCGCGCCGCCGCGCCGGCGGCTCCCGAAACTCGGTCCCCTTACGGGCGGGAGCTTCGGCGAGCGCATCGACCTCCTCGTGCGCGTCGCGCTCATGGTGGTGGTGGCGGCGGGCTGCTACCTCGTGCTGCAGCCCTTCCTCACGGCGATTCTGCTCGCCGCAGTGATCGCCGTGGTGACCTGGCCCGTCTTCCGGTGGCTCCTCGACCATCTGCGGCACTCCGCGACGGTCGCCGCCTCCGGGATGGTGCTCCTCATCATCGTCACCTTTCTCATCCCGATGTCGTTTCTGCTCTTCGCGCTCGCGCAGCAGATCCCGCGCTGGGTGACGATGGCCGCGGCCTGGCTCAAGGACCCGACGCCGGTGCTCGCCGCCGTGGACGGCATCCCCTACGTGGGCGAGTGGCTGCACGAGCAGCTCAAGCTCGCGATCGACCCGGCCACCTTCGGCCACACCGTGCAGCGCATGCTCGACCCGCTCTCGAGCGGCCTCGTCGACGCCGCGGTGAACGTCGGCAACGGCGTCGTGCAGCTGATCTTCGTCACCTTCATCGTCTTCTTCTTCTACCGCGACGGTGCGTGGTTCGCCGACCGCATCTCGGCCCTGGTCGAGCGCGTCTCTGGGGGCATCGCCCGCGAGATCACCGGCATCCTCGTCAACACGACGCGCTCGGTGGTCTTCGGCATCGTCGGCACGGCGATCGGCCAGGGACTCGTCGCCGGCGTGGGCTTCTGGATCGCGGGCGTCCCCGGGGTCCTCGTCCTCTCCTTCGCCGTCTGCGTGCTCTCGGTGATTCCGATCGGACCGCCCCTCATCTGGGGGCCGGCCGCGGTGTGGCTCTACACCCAGGGCGAGCTCGGCATGGCGCTCTTCCTGGTGGCCTGGGGCACGCTCGCCGTCTCAAGCGTGGACAACTTCATCAAGCCCATTCTGATCTCGAGGGGCACCTCGATGCCGATCGCGCTCATCTTCCTCGGCGTCTTCGGCGGCGTGCTCGCGTTCGGGTTCCTCGGCCTCATCCTCGGGCCGCTACTGCTCGCCGTGGGCGTTGCGCTTTTCTCGGCGTGGCTCAAGCGCCCCGTCATCCAACTCGCGCAGGCCGCGGTCGAGGGCAAGACGGCGGAGCAGGCGCCCAAGAAGCCCAGCGAAACCCAGAAGCCCGGCGCTCAGGTTCAGACGCCGGCTCAGCCGAAGAGCTGACGCCCCTGCGCGCTCCATCTCACTCTCAACATCAACAGGAATCCTCATGCAGCAACTGCAGTTCAAGATCCATCTGCTCGGCATCACGAAGCCGCCCGTCTGGCGCCGCCTCGTCGTTCCCGTCTCCAAGACTTTCAGTGAATTCGCTCATGCAATCTTCAGCGCCTTCGGTTGGGACGGCTGGCATCTCTACATGTTCTGCGACAAGACGCACCGGCAGATCAACATCATGCCGCGCGACCCGGACGGAACGCTCGACACCTGGGGGCCGGCGGAAGTCTTCGACGCCGACGAGCTGACGATCGGCGACTACTACGGGCAGTGCGGCGGTCAGCTCTACTTCATCTACGACTTCGGCGACGGCTGGGAGCACAAGCTCACGCTCGAAGCCGTGTTGGACGAACCCGGCGAACGGGCCCGCTGCACGGGCGCGAAGGGCGCCTGCCCGCCCGAAGACTGTGGCGGCCCCTGGGCCTACGAGCGCCTGAAGTACATCCTCGCGCACCCAGATGAGGAGCCCGAAGAAGTCCAATGGCGGTGCGAATGGCTTGGAATCGAGCGTCCGGAGGAGTTCGATCCGACGGAGATCACGGGCTTCGTTGAGGCGGCGCCGAAGAAGTCCCGGACCCGTCGGAAAAAGACCGAAGAGGACTCGGCCGGCTAGTCGCAGTGGAGCACCTTGACGGCGAGCCCGCCGCGGCTCGTCTCACGGTACTTCGCGTTCATGTCCTTACCCGTTTCGTACATGGTGGCGATCACCTTGTCGAGCGAGACGCGCGGGGTGCTCGTGCGGCGCAGCGCCATGCGCGCGGCGTTCACAGCCTTGACGGCGAAGATGGCGTTGCGTTCGATGCAGGGCACCTGAACCTGGCCGTTCACCGGGTCGCAGGTGAGGCCGAGCGAATGCTCCATGCCGATCTCCGCGGCGGTGGTCACCTGCTCGGGGCTGCCGCCCATCACTTCGCAGAGCCCGGCCGCCGCCATCGAGCAGGCGACGCCCACCTCGCCCTGGCAGCCCACTTCGGCGCCCGAGATCGAGGCGTTCATCTTGAAGAGTTCGCCCACGACGGCCGAGGCGAGGAAGAACCGCAGGCACGCTTCGGGCGTGGATTCGCCGATGAACTTCCCCCAGTAGGCGAGCACCGCGGGGATCACCCCGCAGGCGCCGTTCGTGGGCGCGGTGACCACGCGGCCGCCCGCGGCGTTCTCTTCGGAGACGGCGAGCGCGTACATGTTGATCCAGTCGATCACGGCGAGGGGATCCACGCTCGTGCGGTCCGCAGCGAGAAGCTGGCGGTTCAGCTGCGGCGCGCGGCGCGGCACGCGCAGCGGCCCGGGCAGCACCCCTTCGGTGCGCACGCCGCGGGCGATGCACTCCTCCATCACACGCGAGACGTGCGCGAAGTGCGCGTCGATCTCGGCGCGCGGACGGCGGGCGAGCTCATTCTCGAGCGCGAGCGCCGAGATGGAGAGCCCCGTCTCGCGGCACTCGGCGAGAAGTTCCGTGGCGGACGAATAGGGATGCGGCACCTTCACGGCTTCCTCGGGCTTCTCGTTGAAGTGCTCCGCGTCGACGATAAAGCCCCCGCCGATCGAGTAGTAGGTCTTCTCGAGCAGCAGCTCCCCGCCCGCCCAGGCGCGCAGAATCATGCCGTTCTCGTGGAGCGGCAGGAATTCGGAGCGAAAGACCATGCCGGTCTCCCGCGGAAAGTCCACCGGTCGGGTGCCGCCGAGCAGGAGCTTCTCATCCTTTTCGACGGCGGCGAGGAGTTCCGGAATTCGCTCGAGCGGCACCGTGTCGGGGAGATACCCCTCGAGACCGAGGATGATCGCCTGGTCGGTGTGGTGCCCGCGGCCCGTGAGCGAGAGCGAGCCGTAGACCTCCGCGCCCACGCGCGTCGTGCGCTCGGCGAGTCCTATGCGGACGAGCTCGTCGCAGAACTCCCTGCCCGCCTTCATGGGGCCGACCGTATGGGAGCTCGAGGGGCCGATGCCGATCTTGTAGATGTCGAATGCGCTGATCATGATGTGTGGAGGTCTATCTGTAAACGCCTGGAAACAGAGGCGGACGGAATTTTGCCTGATGCGGGCACGCCCGTCGAAGCGAAAAATCCCTGAGGAAGACGGAAAGCAAAAAGCCCTCCCGGAACCGTGCCCTGAAGGGGCGTGTTCCGGAGAAGGCTTTCCGGGGATCGAAGGAGGGCGACGGGTGCTCCGGGTGGGGAGCGGGCGCCCGTCCTGCGGGAGGATCCAGCGTCAGACCATGAGGATCGCGCAGAGGGTCGTGGCGATGAGCATCGGCAGAGCGGTGCGCTTGATCACTTCGATCGGCGAGACCATCGCGATGCCCGAGACGAGAATCGTCACGCCGGCGAGCGGGGAGGCCGTACGGCCGGCGGCGCCGGCGAGGAAGGCGAGGCCGCCCAGACCTTCGATCGACATGCCGAAGTCCTTCGCGTGCGGGGTGACGGTTTCATTGAAGGCGAGCGTCGCAGCGTCGCCCGAACCCGTGAGGATGCCCATCACGAACGGACCGAACGAGCCGCCCCAGCGGGCGATGTCGTTGGATTCCTTCAGGGCCTGCACGAAGACGTCGATCAGGCCGGCGGACTTGAGGCCGGCGGCGAAGACGCCCGCGGCGATGATGATGCCCATCACGTCGGCGTAGCCCTTGCCGCAGCCGTTGAAGAATTCCTTCGAGAAGGTCTGCGGGTTGCAGCGCGCAACGGCCAGAGCAATCACGGAGCCGAGGACCATGGCCTGCGCCACGCCCATCTTGATGAACGGCACCCAGAGGTTGCCGGCCACGAGGATGGTGATCGGAACGAGCGGCACGAGAGCCTTGATCGGGCTCGGCACGAAGCCTTCGTCCTTCTGGAGCTTTGACTTGTCGACTTCAGCGTTCTTGTCGCCCTTGTTGTCGCCGAGGATGAGGCACATGATCAGCACGCCGATCACGCCGCAGGCGCCGACCATGACCGAGTACGGAGCATGGAAGCCGATGAAGTCCATCACATCCATCTTCGCCATGGCGGCGACGTACGGATTGTGCGACGTGCCGGGCGAGAGGTAGGAGCCGATGGTGCCGGCGAGGACGGCGGCGGCCGCACCCGCGGGCTTGATGCCGGCGCGCAGCATCACCGGAATGAGGGTCGAGCCGACGGCGGCAGCGCAGCCCGCAGCCGACGGAATGGCGATGTTCACGAAGAACGTGATCACCGTGCAGACGGGCACAAGGAAGATGCCGAGGCCGCGGATCGGCGTGGCGAGGTAGTGCACGAGGGAGCGGTCGGCGCCGGTGAATTTGGCGCAAAACGCAAAGCCCATGGACGAGCAGATCGCCATGACGAGCGAGGCGTTGGTCATGGACTTCGCGAAGGCGTTCAGACCGCCCACGAGATTCCACGAAATCAAGCACAGAAACAAGCCGGAGGCGATGAGAACCAGGCGGGTCTCATACCGCTTGATGAGGCCGTAGATGACGGCGAAGATTGCCAGTACGGCAACCCATTCGGTGATGCCCATTGCGAGATCTCCTTGAGGTGATGGAATAGTTGTTTCTGCTTATGGTTTACAGATGCTCACATTATGCCTGCGTCAATCGTCAAAAAACCTAAGGGTAAGTTCGTGCCTCTGCTATGGGTAGTTACATAGCAAAAAAAGGGGCGCCGACACAAGCCGACGCCCCTTGAAAATGCATATATATCAGTGGACTGAAGAGGCGGGAATCAAATCTTGAAGACCTCGCGGCGGTAGTGTTCGAGCTCCTTGATGCTGTCGCGGATGTCCACGAGCGCCTGGTGCTTGCCCACCGACGTGCCCACCCAGACCTTCGCGGGGGCCCAACGGCGGCAGAGCTCCTTGATGGTCGAGACGTCGATCGAGCGGTAGTGGAAGTAGCGCTCCATCCCGGGGAGCCAGCGCGCCATGAAGCGGCGGTCCTGACCGATCGTGTTGCCGCACATCGGGCTCTTGCCTTCGGGAACGAAGCGGCGGAAGGTCTCGGTGAAGATCCGCGCGCACTCCTCTTCGTCCACGGTGCTCTCGAGGCAGCGCTGCACCAGCCCCGACTTCGTGTGGGTCTCGGTGTTCCAGGCGTCCATGGAGGCGAGGACCTCGGGGCGCTGACGGACGGCGACCACCGGACCCTCGTGAAGGATGTTGAGGTTCTTGTCGGTGATGATCGCTGCGACCTCGAGGACGCGGTTCACCTCGGGCTGCAGCCCCGTCATCTCCATGTCGATCCAGATGAGGTTGTCCTCGGCGTAGGACGGGTCGCGTTCGCACTGCGGGGCTGCGGTCATGTTGAGCTCTTCTTCCCTAAAAATAGATGTGTGTTCGTCGGAGGCGCCGGAAGCGCCGTCGCACGCGCCCGAGTCTAGCGCAGGCGCCGGCGCCCCGGACGGCCCGATGGGCGATAATGCCGGAACCGTGCGCCGCCGCACCCTTCGACCGAATTCCCGCCACGCCCGCCTGATGCATCCCTCCGCCGACCTCATCGAGCTCATCTTCCTCTCGGCCGTCGTGCTCTATCTGCTTGTGGAGTGCTTCCTCACCGCGCGGCAGATCCTCTCGGCGGAGCGCTCGGTCGGCCGCGTCCCGGAAGGATTCGACGCGAAGCTCTCGCTCGCGGCGCACAAGAAGGCCGCGGCCTTCACGATCGAGACGGCTCAGGCGAACCTCGTGCTCGCCTTCGCCGCCGCCGGACTCGCGCTGCTGATGACGATGGGCCGGGGACTCACCTTCCTCGCCGCCTTCTATGAAACGCTCTTCACGAACACGCTCATCGTCGAGTGGCTCCTCGTCGCGACCGTGCTCGGGCTGCTCCTTCTCTTCGAACTCCCCGTCGACCTCTATGCGCGTTGCCTCGTGAAGGAGCGCTTCGGCTACATGCGCCACACGCGCCGCGAGTGGCTGCGCCGCCGTTTCCTCAAGTCCGCCGCGGGTTGGGCGGCGGCGCTTCCCCTCACGGCCTTCGCGCTCGCGCTCTTTGAAGTCTGCGGACGCTGGTGGTGGCTCGCCCTCTGGGGGTTCCTGCTTCTCACGCTCCTCTGGCGCTGGCGCGTCTCGCTCATCGAGGACCGCGCCTGGAGCCGCGTGAGCCGCCCGGTGCTCTCAAAGGACCTGCGCGAACTCTTCCGCGATTTTCTCGCCGCCCACGGCTACCGGATGGAGGACGTGGTCCTCATGACCCGCCCGGGCGCCTGGAAGCACGCCCACGTGCTCCTCACGGGCACGGGCGACAACCGCCGAGTCGTCGTCTTCGCGCACGCCGCGGGGCGCCTCACACGCGAAGAGCTCCTCGCCGTCCTCGCGCAGCAGATCGCCCGCGTGCGCGGCCGTCACGCCGCCTGGCGCATCACCTTCAACGCCGCGGCGGGACTTCTCGTCTGCGCCTTCGCGGGCTGGGGGGCGCAGAGTCCCGAGCTCTTCGCCGGCCTCGGATTCTCGCCCGCGCTCACGACCGCGCAGCCCGGCGTCCATGCGGGCTTCATGACCGCGCTCGGGCTCGTGGTCTTCCCGGTCCTCTTCTTCGCCCTCCGTCCGCTCGTCAACTTCGGCGCGCGGCGGCTGCTCTACGCGTCGGACTACTTCGCGATGCGCGCCGTGGGCGCGGCGCCCCTCGTGCGGGCGCTCGTCAAGCTCCACCGCGACTACGCGCAGACCCTCACGCCCTCGCGCGTCTACTCACTCTTTCACCATGCGCGCCCGCATGCGGGCATGCGCGTGAAGGAGATCCTGCGCGCGGCGAAGCGCGGCGGCTGGCCCCTCGACCAGCCGAGCGACCTCGTGCGCTTCCGCGCCGCGCCGTACCTCGATCACGAACACCCCGAGCGGACGGTGCTCGCCGAAGAACAGCGCCTGCGCCGCGCCCAACGCCCCGAAACGCCCGCCGACCGGCGGCGCCGCGAAGCCGAAGAGCTCGCGCGGTCGCTCGAAGTCGAACACCCGCTCGTCGTGGACGACGGGCTCGACGAAGCGACAAACGAACCCGAAGCCCCCGAAGCGCACGATCCGCCCGCAGACTCCCCGGAGACGAAGCCCTCCGCGCAGTCCGAACCCCCGGCAGCCTCCCCCGCGCCCGAACCCACCGCACCGAAAAAAGCATGAAGAAGACCTCCCGCCGCAGGGACGCCGCCGCCCCGGCCTCCGACATCGAAACCCTTCCGGGCCGCGTCACCGCCGGCCACGGGCGGCACTTCATCGTGACGCTTGAATCGGGCGAGAAGCTCGTAGCCCACCGCCGCGGCAAGAAGGGCGACGTCGCCGTGGGCGACCTCGTGCGCTGCACGCCGCCCGTTTCAGGCGTCGCCGCCATCGAGTCGATCGAGCCGCGCGCGACGCTCCTCTACCGCTCCGACGAGTGGCGCGTGAAGACGCTCGCGGCGAACGCCGACCTCACGGCGATCGTCTATGCGCCCCGCCCGACCTTCAATCCCTGGTTCATCTGGAAGGCGCTCCTGGCGTCGCACCAGGCCGGGATCCCCGCGGTCGTGATCCGCAACAAGACCGACCTCGCCGACGGGGCCGAAGCGGCCGACCGGCAGGCCGAACTTCTGCGCTCGATCGGCGAAGAGGTCGTGGCGGTCTCCGCCTCCGGAGCGCCCGAGGCCGCCCGCGCGGCGCTCCTCGAGCGCTTCACGGGCAGGAACGTGCTCTTGGTCGGCCAGTCCGGTATGGGCAAGTCCACGATCCTCAACCTCCTCGTGCCCGATGCGCAGGCGCAGACGCGCGAATATTCCGAAGCCCTCGACCTCGGCAAGCAGACCACCACCGCCGCGCAGTGGCACGCCGCACCGGACTGGCAGGGCGCCGTGATCGACACCCCGGGCTTTCAGGAGTTCGGCCTCGCGCACCTCTCGCTCTCGGACATCCTGCGGGCGATGCCCGACGTCGCGCGCCACGTCGACGGGTGCCGGTTCTTCAACTGCCGCCACCTCCATGAACCGGGCTGCAGCGTCAAGGCCGCGCTCGAGCGGGGCGAAATCGACCCCGCGCGCTACGCCTTCTACGAGGCGCTCGCCCAGGAGGCCGACCCGCTTCCGAGGTAGTGGACGGGCTACTCCTCCTGAAGGATGGCCTCGCTTAAGGTCATGTCCCTAGAATCGGGCTTCCGCGCCACTTGAACCAAGACCCCAGACCAAATGACCGAAGCGAGCCGGACCTCCGAACCCTCCCGCCGGGTGCGCATCATCGCGCGTCCCGCACTTCCCATCCCGCAGACGGGCCCCGTGCGCCGTGAGGCGGGTGCTTGGCGCGACCGCTTCGGGCGGCCGCTCACCGATCTGCGCATCTCGGTGACGGACCACTGCAACTTCCGCTGCCGCTACTGCATGCCGAAGGAGAAGTTCGCGAAGAACCACCAGTTCCTCGCGATGACCGAGCTCCTCACCTTCGAGGAGATCCTGCGCGTCGCCAAAATCGCCGTCAGAAACGGCGTCGAGAAGATCCGCCTCACCGGGGGCGAGCCCCTCGTGCGCCGCAGCATCGAGGAGCTCGTAGCTGACCTCGCGCTGCTGCGCACCCCCGACGGGCGTCCGATCGACCTCGCGATGACGACGAACGGCTCGCTCCTCATGAAGAAGGCCGAGGCCCTGAAAGCCGCGGGCCTCAAGCGCCTCACGGTGAGCCTCGACGCCATTGACGAGGCGATCTTCCAGGGGTTCAACGACGTGGGGTTCCCCGCCGCCAAGGTGCTCGAGGCGATCGACTTCGCGCGCTCTCTCGGCCTCCGGGTCAAGGTGAACACGGTCGTGAAGAAGGGCGTCAACGAAGGGGAGGTCGTGCGGATTGCCGAGCGCTTCCGCGGGACCGGCGTCGTGCCGCGCTTCATCGAGTACATGGACGTCGGCAACGCCAACGGCTGGCGCATGGCCGAGGTGGTCCCCTCGCGCGACGTAGTCGCGATGATCGCCGCGCGCTGGCCCCTCGAGCCCGTCGCCCCGTCGACGCCGGGCGAAACGGCCTCGCGCTGGCGCTACCGAGACGGCGCGGGCGAATTTGGCGTCATCAGCTCGGTGACGGAGAACTTCTGCCGCAGCTGCTCGCGCGTGCGGCTCTCGATGGAGGGGCGGCTCTATCTCTGCCTCTTCGCCTCGATCGGCTACGACATCCGCACGATGCTGCGCGGCGGCTGTACGGACGGGGAGCTCGAAGAAGCCCTCGGGCGTATCTGGACCGAGCGCGAGGACCGGTACTCGGAGCTGCGCGCACTCGGGGCGGCGCCGGAGCGCTCGAAGGTCGAGATGAACTACATCGGCGGCTGAAAAAACGCCCCCGGACGGCGCCCGGCGTCCTGCCACACGAAATAATCCAAGGATTTCACCTTAGGGGCGCGGGCGCGGAGGGCGCTCCGCGCCCCTTATACTCCGTAATTCGTCCGGACGACGCGCTTCTCAGTGCGCCGTCGTCCCGCGCCTCAGACCGTCCGCAGCGGAAGCGGACGGCGGCCTCTGCAAAAAACTACACGACAACGGAGTGCGCTCGAGTGTTTTCCAATCCCACGGCCGTTACCTTCATCGGCTACCTGATCCTGATGATCCTCGTCGGGGTCTTCGCATACTTCTACACCCGCAGCTACGCGGACTTCATCCTCGGCGGGCGCAGCCTCGGCGGCATCGTCACGGCGCTCTCCGTGGGCGCCTCGGACATGAGCGGCTGGCTCCTGATGGGGCTCCCGGGCGCGGTCTTCCTCTACGGCATCTCGCAGAGCTGGATCGCGGTGGGGCTCATCATCGGGTCCTGGTTCAACTGGAAACTCGTCGCGGCGCGCCTGCGCGTCTACACCGAGAAGGCGCACAACTCGCTCACGCTCCCCGACTACCTCTCGCACCGCTTTGAGGACCAGGGCAACGTGCTGCGCATCATCGCCGCGGCGGTGATCCTCATCTTCTTCACGATCTACTGCGCCTCGGGCGTGGTGGCGGGCGCCCGTCTCTTCGAGAACACCTTCCACTTGCAGTACGAGACCGCGCTCATCGTGGGCGCGGCGGTGACGATCCTCTACGTCTTCATCGGCGGGTTCCTCGCCGTCTCGTGGACCGACACCATCCAGGCCTCGATCATGTGCGTCGCGCTCGTCGTCACCCCGATCGCGGTGATGATGGACGCGGGCGGGTTCGCGGCCACCACCGCGCGCGTGGCCGACATCAACCCCGCGATGCTCAACATGATGGAAGGCCACACCATCGTGGGCGTCTTGAGCCTCCTCGCCTGGGGCCTCGGCTACTTCGGGCAGCCGCACATCCTCGTGCGCTTCATGGCCGCCAAGTCGATCAAGGTGATCCCGAACGCGCGCCGCGTCGCCACGCTCTGGATGCTCTTCTGCCTCGCGGGCGCCGTCGCCGTGGGCTTCTTCGGCGCGGCGTACTTCTCGATGCACCCCGACGTCGCCGGGCTCGTGAAGGAGAACCATGAGCGCGTCTTCATCGTGCTCTCCTCGCTCCTCTTCAACCCCTGGATCGCGGGCCTCCTGATGTCGGCCATTCTCGCCGCCGTGATGTCCACGCTCTCCTGCCAGCTGCTCGTGTGCTCCTCGACCCTCACGCAGGACTTCTACCGCACGTACCTTCGCCCGAAGGCGACGCAGCGCGAACTGGTCTGGGTCGGCCGCTCGATGGTGCTCGCCATCTCCGTGATCGCCGTCTGGATGGCGAGCGATCCGACGAGCCTCGTCCTGTCGCTCGTCTCCTACGCCTGGGCGGGCTTCGCGGCCGCCTTCGGCCCCGTGATCCTCATCTCGCTCTGGTGGCGCCGCATGACCAAGCGCGGCGCCCTCGCGGGCATGGTCGTGGGCGCCGCCACGGTGCTCGTCTGGAACCACTTCGCCTGGTTCGGCGTCTATGAGATCATCCCGGGCTTCCTCTTTGCGACGATCGCGATCGTCGTGGGATCGCTCCTTGACAATCCGCCCTCCGAATCGGTCGCGAAGACCTTCGACGCGGTGGACGCCGAAGTGAAGGCCGCGTCCTGACCGAAACCCCGACGACGCTTCTGAAGACGGCCGGCGCTCCACATCGGGGCGCCGGCCCTTTCTTTTGGCGCTTCCTTGATCTTCCGCGGGCGGCCTCGGGCGTCTCCCCTAGGTGAATCGCCTTATTTGCTGCAATTTTTCCGGCGCCGCAAGGATATCCTTTCGTCTTACACGCTGTTTTGCCGGTACATTTTCTTAAATTCAATGCACTTGGTGCACCGACAAACAATTTTTCGAAGGAAAATACTCATGCAGAAATCCGTCAAAGGCACCGCCCTTCACGCCGCGCTCCTCTCCGCCGTCCTCTCCGCCGCCCTTCTCGGCGCGGCGACTCCGGCCGGTGCGCGCGTGATAACCGCGGCCGTGCCGACGGGTTTCTCGACGCTCGACTCCTGGGACGCGATCGACAACCTCTCGCGCACCGTCGCCCGCTCCATGTACGAAGGCCTCTACGTCTTCGACAAGGACCTCAAGCCCACGCCGCAGCTCGCCGAGTCCTATGAGGTCTCCAAGGACGGCCTCGTCTACACCTTCAAGCTGCGCCGCGGCGTGAAGTTCCACGACGGCACGGAATTTACGGCCGAGGCCGTGAAGATGAACTTCGACCGCGGCATGAATCCCGACTCGAAGCTTTCGCGCCGCAACTTCTTCAACTTCGTGAAGACCGTCGAGGTCGTCGATCCCTACACGGTGCGCTTCACACTCAAGACCCCGACGGCGGGCTTCATCCAGCGCCTCTCGAACGGCACGGCGGCGATGATCTGCCCGAGCCTCCTGAAGCGCGCGACCACGAAGCAGGTGACGGCCTTCGAAGCGTGCGGCACCGGTCCCTACGTCCTCAAGCGCTTCTCGCCCGCCGAGGAGCTCTACGCCGAGCGGTTCCAGGACTACCGCGTGAAGGGGCTCCCGAAGTTCGACGCGATCCGCTGGGTACCGGTTACGGAGAACCAGACCCGCGCGATGATGCTGCAGACGGGTGAGGCGCAGTTCATCTCGCCCGTGCCGAACGAGCAGTTTCGGCAGCTCGAGCGCAACCAGAACCTCACGCTCATCAAGGCGCCCTCCGTCGTGACGCGCTACCTCTCGATGAACGAGACGAAGAAGCCCTTCAACGACGTGCGCGTGCGCGAGGCGATCAACTACGCGATCAACCGTCAGGCCCTCGTGAAGGTCGCCTACAACGGCTTCGCCGTGCCCTCCACCGGCTACCTGCCGCCGCAGATTGAAGGCGCCGTAGACTTCGGCGTTCATCCCTACGACCCGAAGAAGGCCCGCGAGCTCCTCAAGGAGGCGGGCTACCCCAACGGCTTCAAGACCTCGATTCTCTCCGCCTACAACGACGGCAAGACCTTGAAGACGTTGCAGTTCCTGCAGCAGCAGCTCGCGCAGGTCGGCATCAAGGCCGAGACGCGCGCGCTCGAAGCGGGTCAGCGCACGCTCATCTACGGCGCGAAGACGTCGGCCGACTCCAAGCACGCGCTCTATCTGATCGGCTGGACCAACTCCGCGGCCGAACCCGACTGGGGCTTGAGGCCGCTCCTCGCGAGCTACAACGCGCCGCCCGTCCTCAACAACGAGTCCTACTACAAGAACCCCAAGGTAGACGCGCTCTTTGACGAGGCGATCAAGGAGACGGATCCCGAGAAGCGCGTCGCACTCTACGCAGAGCTCCAGAAGACCGTCAACGCCGACCTCCCGTGGGCTCCCCTGGTCTTCGAGATGACGACGGCCGGACGCGCGAAGGCGCTCAAGAACTTCGAGCCGCTCCCCGACGGGTCCTTCAGCTTCTATGAGGCCGAGTGGACGGAATAACGCCGCCCCCGCCCGACGCCGCCAACGCACCTCCTCCCGCGCCCGCAGGCTCCCGGTTCCGGTGAGCCCGGCGCGGGATTTTTTGCGCCCGGAGGGCGGTCCGACCTTGCGTTAGAATGGCGCCCTTCAATTCTTTGATTTCCACGCATTCCGCGCCCCGGAGGCGAGCCCCGCGCTCCCTCCCCCCGGGCGCATCGTCCCGCATATGGCCTCCTCGACCCTCGCTCTGCGTCTGCGCAAGATTCTCCCCTTCATCGGCCGCAACAACAGCCTCACGGACCGGGAGCTCAACATCCGCGCCTTCCGCCGCCTCTACGCGGAGGATCCGAACGTGTTCCTCGACGCCTACGACGCCGAGATCGAACGCCTGAAGCAGGTCTACCCGCAAGAGCTCGTGGACCTGATCGACCAGGCGGGGCTCACGGAACTGGACGACCAACTCGTCGCGAGCGAGCGCGAGGACGGGTCGGTGACGTCCGTCTACGCCTGCGGTTTCCTCGCCTACGGCCTCGCGAACGAAGCGCTTGCTTCGGAGTACCTCGAGGAGGCGGACGCCGAGCGTCTGCGCGCACTCCTCACCGACGAATACTTCGTCGCCGAGAACGTGCAGATCCAGATCTACCAGCACATCGTCCCGATCAACCACAAGATCCTCTCGGACTCGAACGAGTCGCAGCGCTTCCTGCGCACCATGATGAAGAGCCGCGCCGCGCTCGTGCCAGAGCAGACCGCGATCGACATGTCCGGGATCGACTACAACTACGACGAAGAGGACATGAGCGACGTCGCCTCGCACTTCCGCCTCATCCTCCTCACCGTGCGCGCGCTCGACCCGAAGAAACCCGTCCTCAAGACGCCCTACCGCTACCTCGGCTTCACGGTGCCCGCGGACGAAGGCCATCACATGCTCGCGGCCGACGCTATCCTCATGACGCGCTGGGGGGCGGAGTTCTCCGCGCTCATCTCGCGCCGCTGCGGCCGCGGGCTGCGCTACTGCGTCACCGAGCCCTACCTCCTGAACGACACCGTGCGGCAGCTCGACTACGTGATCGGCCTCAAGCGCATCATGGTGGTCTTCACGCGCACGGCGCTCGACGAGAACGTCGCGCCGGAGGACCTCGTCGTGAGCCTCGGCGCCTTCTCGGATCCGCAGAAGGGGTATTCGGAGCTGCGCGTCGCCTTTGCGCACCCCGATCGCCCCGACGACCTGATCAACGGCGTGCCGCTGCCGCTCCCGGCCGGTCAGAACGCCGCCCGCGCCGTCGAGGAGCTCATAGCGATGATCGCCGACCAGTTCACGTTCGAAGGGATCACGCTCAAGACGCCGATCCCCAACGGGTGCTCGTGGCTCACGGCCGAGCCCGACACGATGGACCGGCTCTACAACTCCGTCAACAACGTCCAGAAGCCCCTGAAGCGCCGCGACAACGCACCGCACCCGCTCATGCCGAGCATGCTCCTCAACTGAGGACGCGCGCCGAGAGGCGCGCCCCCACGAAAACAAAGCCCCGGCTCCTCTTCTTGGGAGATCCGGGGCTTTGCCGCTTGGTCGAAAGGTTTTCCGCTGGTGAGCGCCTACTTCTTCATGCCGGAGATGTCGGGGTGGCCCGCCGGGAGCTTGCCGTCCGCGGGAATCTGCGGGTGGCCTTCGGGGAGCTTCTTCCCGGACGCCTCGGCCGCACCCTCGGCCTTCTTCGGGTCCTTCACGATCTCCTCCTCACGGATGGGCACCTTGCTCTCGCCGTAGAGGAGGTCGGGGCGCACGCCCGCGATGATCGCCTCCTCAGGGGCGCCCGCGCTCTGCATGCCGCAGAAGATCATCGTCTGCCCGTTCCAGGGCTGGATGTGGAAGGCGCGTTCGGTGACGCCCATCTCGGGGTATTCATAGTTGTCCGGGCGCTTGTAGGGCTGCCAGAGCCGCTCGGCATTGGTCGTCGTCATGCGGTTCGCGTGGGCGGACATGTGGCGCGAGTCCACGGCCTCCCAGTCGATGTTGAAGGCGTCCACGGCCTTCTTCCAGTCCTCCTTCACGAGGAGGCCCCAGAAGTGGGTGTGCATGTCGGGCACGCCCGGATAGCGGATGATCTCGTCGTTGAAGACGTACCCCGTCACCGTGAGGCCGCCGTCCTTGAAGGGCTTCTTCAGGGTGACGATGTCGAGGGGCTGCTTCGAGACCTTCAGATAGGCCATCTCGCCCTCGCGGATCTTGAGCGCCTCGGGGATGTTCTTGTCCTTCGCCACGGCCTTGAAGAAGTCCGCATTGCAGGCGGGGAGCGCCTGCACGAGGGAGGTTTCGGCCGCCTGGGCGCCGGCGACGATGGCGAGTGCGGCGAGCGCAAGAACCGTCTTTTTCACTTCGAGTCTCCTTTGCGTGACGCCGCGGGGGTGGCGGCGGCCTCATTCTTTTCGGGCGATTCTCGACCGCCCTTCTTGCGGCTCCCTTAAGGGGCGGCGCAGCTCAGGGAAACTCTCAAGGCCGCCCGCAGCGAATGGAACGGGCGCATTCCGGGCGCCCGGAGGACGAAAAAAACGGGCGGCGCCGGAGCTTTGAACTCCGGCGCGCCGCCCGTTCCTCTCCGAGGTGGCGGGAGAGGCGGGCGGCTCAGGCGCCGC
>NZ_DAVZJY010000018.1:0-5690 GCF_052272535.1 Sutterella sp.
TTTTTCGAAAATCGAGTTGTGGACTACGCAAAGGGAGCACTTACAGGTAATTGGGGACAGGTTTGGGGTTGTGCTAAATAGAGCTAAATCATGGGCTTAACCTCATTTTGATGATGTGATGAAGTAGTGCTATAAACGCCGTACTCCATGGTGTTCCAAGTCCATTCAGAAGTACAGACCACCATACAGATCACCACTTGCAAGAAACATTATCGCCTGAACACAGAAAGCCTGCCGAACCGACCAGAGGAGGCCCTCGCGACCACCCCCATTAGCTGTTGCGCTCAAGCAACGCGCTAAGCAGGGAAGTCCGATCCTCGCCTTCTTCGGGCAATAAAAAACCACCTGCCGATTACCGACAGGTGGTTTTTTATTTTCCGTTCTTTAGAGGAAATCTAGAGAGTGGTTGTATTTTAAGGATAGATTTTCGTTGACCAATTTCTGCATCCGTTCTTTTTGATGCTGCGTTTTAATTTCAGCCAATGCAGATGTCCAACTGCGAATTTGCCCGATCGTCCACCGGGCTCTTCCGTTGGCCCCGCCATTGTCGATCGGGGGAGGGAGTTTTTGCGTCTTCACCCGCTTCCATAGCGCCGCCTTTTTGATGTTGAAGGTAGCTAACATGTCGGGAGTTTCCAGAATCGTCAATTCAGATGCGGTATTGATGTCGTATACCCTGCCAGTATTCTGTGTGGTCATAATCAGCCTCGTCTGGGCATGGTCTTGGTTCACTTGCGCTCCAAGAATAGCCGCGGGTCGAACACCTTCCGTGCGCCCGATGCGCAACTTCTGCTAATCCGGTGTCGGAGTTTGTGGAGGTGCTCACCTAAACTTTCCCCTGTTTCAATCAACCCCTCAGGTTTGACATGCCTCGCCTTCTTCCCCTCATCGTCGTCATGGTGTTGGCCTCCAGTGCCAATGCGGCCATTCAGCATGGCAGAGTCGATCGCGTGATTGATGGCGATACGCTCGCGGTGATCACTCAGAACGAAGTGCTCCGCATCCGCATCAAGGGAATCGACGCGCCAGAATCCAAACAGGATTTTGGGATGAAGGCTAAGGAAGCGCTCAAACAGATTGCTCTGGGTCAAAGCGTCATCCTCGATGTGGATGATGAAGATCAGTACGGACGCAGATTGGCTTCCGTCGCTGTGAACGGAACGGATGTTGGCCTCTACATGTTGGAGCACGGATTTGCGTGGTTCTACAGCGACTACGGTAGTCAACTTCCCGGAAAGTGGCGCAACGCCTACCGTGCGGCAGAAGTTGATGCTCGATCGAATGGCGTCGGCTTGTGGGGATCCACGGGTCCGATTCCTCCTTGGACGTGGCGTAAACAACGCCGAGAGGCAGCTCAAGCCGCCGAAGAAGAACAGCGTGATACCTTGGAAGGCATCAGTGCTGAAATGGAAAACGACTTCCAATCGCTTGAATCAAACATCAACAACCTGAAGCGTAGTCTTCTGTCGGAAGATGAAGCGAATGATGATTCTAAGTTGGAGCCCAAGCAGCGGCTCAGTTGGTGGGAGATCTTTTCGAAGCTTGGCGAGGGAGCCAGTCGATGGCTTAAGGCCTTTTTTGAATCACTGTTCTAGGATAAGAACATGAAGAAATTAGAATTTGTCACCGCTGTTTCTATTGATACGGGGCTCACTGCCGCTAAGACTAAGTTGGTCATCAACAGCGCGTTGAAGATCTTGACGGAAAGCTTGTCCAAGGGGGAAGAGGTTCGGTTCAATGGCTTCGGCGTCTTCACGATTCGTGAGGCGGCGGCCCGAATTGGTCGCAACCCCCAGACCGGGGAGCAAATGCATATTGACGCCTGCCGCATGCCGTGCTTCATTCCGGGCGCTGCATTGAAGGAAGCGGTTCGCAAGTCTGAATAGAATTCCTATGGGGAATGGGAAGGGTCCAGAGTCCTTGACTCTGGTTGGGAGGGCTCTCTAAGCCCTCCTTTTTTTATGGCTGATCTGGGAATGCCAATACCGGATAGTCGAAAAAGAAACACTGTCTCGTCATTGCCGGACAGGGTTTCTTTTTCATATGTCCACGAGGTTGGCCGCTTTTCTCATCGCGTCCTCACCGCGGCGATCGTACAACGTCGTCGTTGCTATGTTGCTGTGCCCCATGAGATTTTTGACGGTCGCGATGTCTACACCCTTGTCGAGCAACCGCGTGGCAAAGGTGCGCCGCAAATCATGCGTGGTCACTTCTTTGAGGCCCGCAACCGTGGATTGCCCCTGATCCCTGTATTTTTCAACGATGGAGGCAACGGTACAGGGATTCATCGGGCGATTGATCACTAAATAGCCGTAGCCTCGTGTGAATCGACCGAACAGATATCCGCCGTCGCCGTTCCCGGCGTTCCCGTCCTTCCATCGGTTCTTCTGATTCCATTGCGTAATCAGATCCCGGCGCGCATGAATCCATGCCTCGACATTCGATTGAACCGTAGGGTTCATGAAGATGTCTCGTTCCTTGTTGCCTTTGCCGATCAATCGAATACGTGATTCCAGAAGAAAAACATTCTGCATCTGGATACCCGTAATTTCAGCGCGACGTAGCCCGCAACCGAGCAGCAGCATCAGAATGGCTCGATCTCTGATTTCCAAGCTGGAATCCCCATCAACCTTTGACAGCATCACGCTGGATTCAGTTTGAGTCAATGCCTTGCCGGCAATCTTTCGACTAACGCGCAACTGTTTAATTGCCTTGATGCGCATGAGGTCGTGATCGGTGATCTGATTGAGATTCCATGCCGATTGGGCAACTCCCTTGATCGCACAGAGATAACCATTGATCGTCGTTGTTTCGATCGGCGGGTCCATGGCCTTGAGGTGGGAGATGAATGCAAGGACGTTTTCGTACCGCATGAGATGCCAATCGCAATCATCGTAGCCGGGGTAGTTGAAGAACCGTGCGAACTGGTTGAGCTTCGAACGGACGGTGGAGACGGAGGTCTTTGAACCGAGCGTGTTGAGATAGAGAGCCGCCGCGTTTTCGGTGCTGACATACTCATACCCAGAGGGAGGCCTGATGCTCGTGCTCGGGAGGCGTCCGAACGTGGCGACTGTGACCGGTTCGACGACTTCTACTGGAGACTCAATCGGGACGAGATTCGACATGGTGGAGGAGAGAGGTTGGCACTTCCATCACCCGAAAAAATTGCCATTTTATTAGGTGGTGGAAGTGATGCATTCAAACTAAAAAATGCCAATCGACCATAGCAATCGGCAACAACCTGACGGAGATGTTTCAAGCGCCTTCGGGGATGAATCACCCTGATCCGTAAAATGAAAGCGCTTCAAAATTCGCCTCAGGTTGATGTGAAAATGCCCGAAGCCATTGGGCCCCAAGGACTTCGGGCAATTAAATGAACCTCAAAAAGTTGCCAGCGAAGGGCGGTTCGGCGCTGTGAACGACTACAGCGACGAGTACAGCGTCGTCGCTCCCGCAGCCTGAACCACCTGAACGATCTGAATGTCCGATGCGTTCGCCATCACCGGGCTTTCGAGCCTATTTTCCTTGTTGGAAACCTGGATGCAGATTTTCCCGGCAGGGGGCAGGGCGTTCTGCACGATGTACGCCTTCTTCCCCAGCCAAGTCACCTCGATGCGCAGTTTCCCGGTAGGAATCTGAGTGCAGCCGTCAGGCAGCGTCAGGATCGGCTCTTCAACTGGGCGCGCTTCATCGGCCTGATCACCCGCTTCCGGGAATTCGATCTCTTCATCTCGTTCCGTCGAGTCGGTCCACTCACCCTTGGCGACTTCTTCCTGCGCGGCAACCTCGCCCGAGTCTTCGTCGGGGACTTCCGCCTTGGACTCACCCGCCTCCGTCTTCCGCTTCATGCGCTCATAGACTTCTTCAACCTGAAGTCTGCTGATCGTGAAGGGGCTCTTCGACGAGCCGGTCTCCTCCTGTAGCTTCTTCGCCTTGTCAAACCAACGGCGCACCTGCTTCTTCACATAGGCAGGATTCTCGTCATAGATCTTCTGGAGCCTGCGCATCGCCTGCACGTCCTGAATGAGCTGGCGTTCGGCGAGTTGTCTCAGCTCGTCCGGGCAGGTCGCCACCGCGTTGAGCGCACTGATGAAAGACTCCTTCTTGCCCAGCCTTTTCGCCAACTCGCGGATCGGGATTCCGCTGTTCACCAACCCGGACACTGCCTGTGAAAGCTCCCAAAGCTTCATGTCGTCTCTTTGGATGTTCTCCGTGAGCTGACGCAGTGCACGGTCCTTGTCTTCGAGGTTGATCGGTTCATGGCGGATGACGCAGTAGAGCGACTCAAGGCCGGCAATCTTCGCCGCACGCCAACGGCGTTCGCCTTGCTCAATGAGGTAGCCGCCCTGTCCATCATCGGTCACGACGATTGCCTGTTGTTGCCCGAGTTCCTTCAGGCTCTCGGCGAGCTCATCGAGCTTTTCAAATATCGTCCGAGGCTGAGCGCGGCTGTAGATGCGCTCGATGGGAATGCGTGCCCACTCCAAGGACTCCTTTGCGTCGTCAAGGTCTTGCCCGAGGGCGGCTAGGTCTCCAAGGCCGGAGAGAGAGGAAGTGAAAGACATAGCTTGAAAATTGTAAATCTGAGTGAACAGGCTCAACCGGGCGTGTGAAGCGCATCAATAAAACGGCTCCGTAAACGCCCGGTACCTACAGTTACTTCCGATCTCCGTGAATCTTGCGGAGCATTTCTTCAAAAAGCGCCTTCATCTCGGCGGAAGCACGCTGGCCGTTGCGCACCTCAAAGATCGGCGTGCCTCGCGATCCAATGTCGATAGGCGAGCGCGGATGGATCTTGCTGTCGAAAAGGAAGTTCGGAAGGGCTTCCGTCACTGCTTTGAGCGCATCTCGTTGGACCGCGTTGCCTTGGTACTCGTTCACCGCCACACCAAGAATTTGCAGGCGCTTGTTTGTGCTTTTCTTGATCTCCTTAATGGTTGCGAAGAGGCTGCGGAGACCAGAGACGGCATAGCCCGAGAGCTTGATCGGACAAACCACATAGTCCGCAAGAATGAGCGAACCTGCGAGACGACGACCAAGCGACGGCGGGCAGTCGATCACAACATAGTCATATTGCGGAATGATGTCGTTCAACCACTTCTTGGGATTGAGAACCTGCGGAAGGGGAAGGGCTTCAACGTCATAAGCCTCAGGTGACTGCGTAGAGCCGATTAGGTCGATGCCGCGTGCCGTGGGCTGGATCTGGATTGATTCCACAGCGTCACGGAAGAGATGTTGAGACGGCGTGCCCTCAAGGGGTTTGCCTTCTAGAAGCGTTTCGGTAGCGCTTCCCTGCGCATCCATGTCGAGGAACAGTACTGTTTTCCCGAGCGTGATTCGCAGGTAGTACGCCAATTGCGTCGATAGGGTGGTCTTTCCGACCCCTCCCTTCTGGTTCGCAAAGGCAATAGTCGTGGTCATGATGAAGTCCTTTGAGGAATGATGGGTTAGTGAAGATGGTTTGTGAACATCAGCACACATTTTTGCCTGTTGTGCACGTCTTGGCATGGACCAGATGCGCAAGTTTTGCGTATGGCGGATCAAAATGATGGTTGAAACATTCGATTCGTGATGTGATGCGCCTTCATCCGGACCGAACTTCATTATGGTGAAGTTCTTCCGGAAGCCCCATTCCCGTTGGGGCCGTAGGGAAATGAAGAACGGCTTCGAAAGGTCTGAGGAACGGAGGG
>NZ_DAVZJY010000018.1:5790-20114 GCF_052272535.1 Sutterella sp.
CGTTGGGGCCGTAGGGAAATGAAGAACGGCTTCGAAAGGTCTGAGGAACGGAGGGGTGTCTCGGCCTTCGATCACGCTGTTCCGCACCGGATGCCGGCTCCTCATGTATCGCTCCGAGGCCCATTCGAAGAATTTCATTATGGTGAAGTTCTTCCGGAAGCCCCATTCCCGTTGGGGCCGTAGGGAAATGAAGAACGGCTTCGAAAGGTCTGAGGAACGGAGGGCATCCCCGAAGATCGCTCTCGATGCGAAGAATTCGGTGGTTTATCGGATAGCCGATCCTGCTTTCCAGAAGGTTCATGACTGAGGTGGTCTCTTCTAATCTCACAAGCATCGCCGCAATGCCTCCTACCGGTTTGGACAAGCGGAGAAAGGCCGAAGATTGATCATCCATTGAGGACCACGCGCGATGCGCTCACTTTTCCTGAAATCCGTTTTGGCTGCAGGTCTCGCATCGGCATGTGCAATGTCCTATGCCGTGACGGCTACCGAAGCTGTAGAGAATCAGCCCCAGAACACCTTCTATCGAAGCGGTGCGGAAGGCTGGTATTGGTATCAGGACCCGAAGCCCGAGGACGAGCCTCTATTGGAAGAGCCTCCGGCTCCAGAAGTAGCCAAGGAGGATAAGGCTCCCGAGCCGCCTAAGGAAGTGCAGGAGGCAAAGGTGGAACCTGCGCCTTTCTCACTCAAGTGGGTGCAGGAAATGATTCCGAAGTACCAAGAGCTTGCTTGGGACAACCCGACGCAGGAGAACGTTCAGGCCTTCTTCCTCATCCAACGTTTCGCAATGGACCGGGCCAACAAGTTCGCCGACGTCGCTCAACAGGTCGTTGTCGGCAACGCGCTTCTCGACGAAGGCATGCGTCGTCCGCTCGCCTCGTTTGCTACGACTTACGTTGATCGCGCCGCCGCCGACAAGGCTGATGCCCTTCTGAAAAAGATTGCCCAGAAGGCGGGCATCTTCTTCTTCTTCCGCTCCGACTGCCGCTTCTGTGAAGCGCAGGCCCCCATTCTCGGTTACTTGGAGCAGCTCGGATTCGACATTCTCGCCGTCAGTTTGGACGGCGGTGAGCTTCAAAGTCGGAAATTCAAGAATACGAAGATCGACTCCGGACAAGCGCAGGCGCTCGGTGTTCAGGCAACGCCCGCCATGTTCCTCATGAACGAGGATGGGCAGTTCTCTCCCATCGGGCAAACGGTGCTCTCCCTCGGTGAGTTGCGCCGCCGCATCCTTCTGGTCGCTTCAAGAGAAGGGTGGATCTCCGACGATGAGTTCAAGACCACGCAACCCTTCATAAACCCTGCCGATCAGCATGATCTTTCGCAGGAGCTTCCACGGCTTCTCAAGGCATCTGCTGATCCTTCAACACTCTTCGGCAGTCCCGAGCAGAGCGCTCAAGTCGCGCAACTCTCACCTGCCGAAAAACAAGCCCTCATCAACAAAGACAACTTCATCGAACCTACGAAGCTCATTGCGCTCTTTACGCAGGCGAACAAGCCCGTCGCGGATGGAGCGGAGCCAGAAGGAGAGGACGCCGATGCTTACTATTAAACCCCGCGTGATCGCTCTAGCTCTTGCCGGTGCGATCGCACTCTCAAGCATGCCGCTCGCCAACGCGGCCGGCCTACAAGCGAAGATGGATACCGTTTTCGGCGACATGTCAAACGTCTCTCGCCCCGGCATCTTCGACACCCAACGCCGCGGCGTGCTCTCCGGCGGCTCCGCCTACGTCCGTAGCCGCATCATGAATACGGAGCTTGTCAACCTCCAAACGCCCTCATGGAAGGCCGGTTGCGGCGGCATCGACTTCTTCGGCGGTTCGTTCTCCTTCATCAACGCCGATCAGTTCGTACAGCTCCTGAGAACCGTCGCCGCCAACGCCAAGGGCTACGCATTTCAGCTCGCTCTTGACGCTGCCTGCCCGTCCTGCATGGCGTGGATCAACAACCTTCAGGCCAAGATCCAACAGCTCAATGAGGCTTTCGGCAACTCCTGCCAACTGGCTCAGGGTCTCGTGGCCGATACGGCTCGCGCCATGGGCTCTACGCGCGACTTCGACTACAGCCTGACGGGTACCGTCCAAGGTCTCTATGACGACTTTTTCGGTGCTCGTTCGCAGGCGGACGGCAAAGACACCAAGAAGCAGGTCACCGCTTCCGGCAAGGACGAAAATCTTGTCGGCAACATCATCTGGGAGTCGCTCAAGAAGAGCAACGCCAAGGGGTGGATCGTCGATGCCTCCAACGAGAAGGACGAATACGGCATCATCATGGCCGTGACGGGCACCATCATCATTCCAAAGCCCGCGGACGACGCCAACAACCCCGACACGGGCACCTCCAACAATCCCAACTACCTGCCGGCTCTCATCGACTTCAAGGACCTCCTTGACGGTGGCACGCTCAAGACCTACACGTGTAATGACGATACGTGTTTAAATCCGACGACAACCTCGATCACGACGGTCGGTATGGTGAAGCGCATCCGCGATGCATTGGTCGGCGATGGTACGAGTAGGGGCGTTATTGCCAAGTTCGGCGAGATGTCCGACAACGCCTTCACTGCGAAGGAAGCAAACCTGATGGCAAACATGCCTGCCTCGATCGGTTCCATCGTGCGCAATCTCGCCACGAGCGCTCCGGACGTTGCGCGCGATCAGGCATACGACCTCGCCTATGCCGTGGCAATGTCGTGGGCTCACGACCTCATTCAGGAGAACCTTAAGGTGGCGCGTCAGGCCGTGCGCACAAATTCCAAGCCGGAAGTCCGGGAGATGCTTCAGATGCTTAACGACCGGGAAGCTTCACTGAACCGGTCTTATGAAAAATACGCCAAGGATCATCCGACGCTCGCCAAAATGGTCGAGCAGTACAACGCGGTCCAGAAGAACATCTACAAGATCGCCGTCGTTGCGGCCAACACGTCTTCCCAACCCGGGGCTTCTCGTTAATCCTGACTCAGGGCGGTGTCGAGGGCGGCACCGCATTTCTTCATGGACTTCACAATCACCAGTCTGGGGAACGTCGAATTCTTAGCGATGATCCTCAATGGTGTCGCGATGATCTGCGGCACCGGCGATTTCGCACGACTAGTCGCCATTGGCTTCGTAGTTGGCCTCTTCTTCATCGGCTTTCAGTGCATCTTCAGAGGAGGACAGCAGCTCAACCTGCATCACTCGTTCCTGTGCTTCCTCTGCTATCTCTGCATGTTTGGGCCCTCGTGCAACGTCGTCATTGAAGACGCCTACACGGGGCAAGCGCGCAACGTGGACAACCTGCCTCTGGGCGTCGGCGTTGCCGGTGCCGCCATTTCCGGCATCGGCTACGGTGTCACGCAACTCATCGAGCAGGGATACGGCACCGCCGACCGCACGTCCGAGCACCAGTTCGCGGAACCGCTGCGCATTCTTAATCAGCTCCGCGCCGTTGGGGATGAAATCTTCGTCGTCATCGACCAAGAGTTGGGGCCGCGTGCTAACGGTGCGCCGAGCGACTCCAAGAGCGCGTTGGTCAACTATCTCTCCGAGTGCACGATGGCGAAGATCCAACTCGGCGGAACGACTGCAACGGAGCTCTACAAGGCTCCTTGGGGTGAGAAGTGGCGCCTGACGAGTCTTGCGCATACGGTCTTCCTCCCCATCGCGGGCATGGGAGCGACTGAGACCGTCACCTGCAACGCGGGCTTTGACGCCCTGAATAAGATCTTCCAGAAGTTCAGTTCAACCGCTATCAATCAGGCCATCAACCAGAAGCTCCACATCCTGAATGAGGCCGGCACGGACGTTGCCACCGGGGCCGAAGGCGTCACCACGGCCATGAATTCTCTGCACGTGACTATGGGCGGCGCTCAGGACTTCGTAAGGATGATGGTCATCGAGAACGTCTACAGCGACGCGGCGGCAAAGTTCTATACGACTCAGCAGGACACTGCTTCGGCGATTGCCGTGAATCAGGCCCTCTTGCAGCGGAACACCCAATGGGCTGCCGAGGGGACGATGTTCTTCACCACCTCGCGCGCCCTAATGGCCTTCTTTGAGGGCTTCATCTATGCCATTACGCCTATCGTGGGCTTCCTGATCGCGATTGGCACATTCGGCGTAACGTTGGTCGGGAAGTACTTCCTGACGATCGCATGGATTCAGCTTTGGCTTCCGATTCTTTCCATCCTGAACCTCTACATCATGACGGGATGCAGGCAGGCGCTCACTGAATCCTCGCTGGGTACTTCAGCGTCCTTCTACGCGCTCGATACCATCTGGATGGAAACGCAGACTTGGATCGCCACGGGGGGCATGCTCACGGCGGCGACACCGATGCTTGCGCTCTTCTTGGTCACTGGCTCCACCTACGCCTTCACCACGCTTGCAGGACGTCTTGGCGGGCAGGATCACTTCAACGAGAAAATTCAAACGCCGGATGCCGTTCAGCAGTCAGCTGTCGCCAACCACGCTTCTCAGTACAGCATTGATCCTACGACGGGCGTCCTCCAGACTGCTGCTCAGGGGTTGCTCCCCAAAATCAACATCAGCGCAATTTCCGGGCAAACGCTTGCGAATCGTGAGGCACATATGCACAGTGTTTCCGATTCGATGACCGCTGCGGTTTCTCAACAGATTGCGTCTGGCACGTCGTCGCAAAATACCCGCCAATTTCTGCAACAGGTCGGGCAACAGGTTGGCAACACGATGGCGTATGACAACAAGACGGTCTTGGATGTCCTTCGACAAGACTCTGAGTTCGCCAATTTGTCTGCTGACCAGCAGCATCAAATGATTGGGGCAATGGCCGTGAAAGCCTCTGCCGGCGGTACGGTCAGTTCAGGTCTGGAGGCACTCGGCAACGGCGCTAAAGTATCCGTTGGGGGTGACTTCAACGCAAGTTCAACCGCTCAAGATAGTGCGAGCTCTAGCTCTGGGTACACCGTACAGTTCGGTGGATCCAAGGCGGCGCAGCATGCCAAGGCTTTCGATGCTTCATTGCGGGAAGCGTACAACGTAACCATTTCAAACACGAACACCAAGCAGTGGGCAGAGATGGCATCCGCCAACAAGGAGACGCAGGTCGGTGATGCCTTTGCCGATATGGCCTCTGCCTCCAAGAGTCTCGATGAAGCCAAAAGCTTTGATCAACGCTTTGGCGGTAATCAGACCATGGATGTTGCTCAACTGGCCGAATACCTCAGACATACAGAGCAGGGCAAGAGGTTGGCTCAGATGGAACGCGAGCCTGAAGGAAGAAAGGCCGGACTTTCTGCAATGGCAGAAAAGTACGCCGGTTTTCTCGGTGGCGATCTCGAAAAGGGAAAGATCATGGCCGCGCTTACCTATCTTTCCTCCAACAGTTCCGGGCATCCTGCGTTGCAGGAAGTTATTCAGAATTCCGGCATTCCCGCCCTGTCCGCCAACCCGACAGAAGTTACGCGCGATCTAGGAATTCGAGGCCCCAGAAACTTTGATCAGGAAAGAGCTCAGGCCGAAAGTTCAATTTCGGCTCAAAGAGGTGAAATTGCACGTGATAAGGGTCAGCTTAAGAAGGTTGATGGGCAGGCAGAAATGGCCCCAAAGTTTCAGAGGTTTGCCAATGATAGTGGCAGGGTTAACAGCGCCGCCAAGGGCTTTATGGCGGAAGCCAGTGCCAAGGGGCGTGCCCAAGCTCAGAAGGGGCTTGAAGAAATGCCCAAAGAAGGTTGGGGTGTTGACCTTGCAAGTAATGTGTTGCGGGATGGCGCTTTCCAATTTATCGCCAAGGCCGTGGATAAGTTCGCACCTACGGCAAAGGATGATTGGAGCCGGGAGAGCTGGAGTGATTATTTCCGCCAACATCAACAAACCATCTCAGGCCTCACGGGGCCGCAGACTAGGTTTATGGAAGCAGTCCATGAGCTAAATCTTTGGGATCGAAATAACAACGATATTCATAACCCGAAATTGGAAAGGGCGTTGGATGGTCTGAGGCAGGAAATGAAGGGTGCACTGTTTGGCGACAAGGAATTGACTTCTCAAGAGAAGGAAAAACTTGAGTTTGATACGGCAGTCATGGCTGGACACCTCATGCATTTGCATCGACAAGATAATCAGGGATTGGCTACACCTATTGTAAATTTCAACAATGCATACCAATTAAAGACTGGTCCGAAGTAACAAAAAAAGCCCTCAACTATGTTGGGGGCTTTTCTTTAGGAAGCCATTCGTTTTTTGTGCTCTCTCCGTTGCTCTCGATTTGGGCTGCGCATCCATCCATAGTAGAGATTGTCGAAATCGTCTGAGCAATCGTTGATAAGGACGTCTACATCGTACTTGTAGTTTCGAGGAAGAACAAGGGCCGGGCGTCCCCAGACGCCTGTTCGATATCGCAAGTTGTCCCAGTGCAAGTCGGTCTGAGTCCAGATTCGATAATCAAGCAAAGCATTGTAGCCAAGATTCATTGCGGAAATTCGCGCCTGCGTTTTAGCTTCTCTGATATAGCGATTTTCGCAGACTAGGATTTCATCAGCCTCATAATGGATCTGAAGATAGCTTGGAATTGGCAGCCCAATGCGGAAGAAGTAAAACTTGCCCTTGCAATCCCGGATGCGCGTCGGGGGAGGGGGCAACGTGACGGTTGCAACAGGTGAATCTTCGCAATCATCCTTGAATCCAAGGATGCGGCCTAAACGGTCAATAAAATTAAAGCTCATGATTAATTAGGAATGATTAATAGAAATAACAAGGTCGAGACTGCCGAAAATCAGCGCATCAGCAATGATACCAATAATTATCCCTTTTGGCCCGTAGGCTAGAGCGGCCATGATTGGAAGGAACGCGGGGAGAATTTTCAGACTAAACAGAATGGGAACATCGGCGTGAGTGACTATGGCTCCGATCATGAAAAAAATTACGTCGATAAGAATCCCATAGATATATCCGATGCGGCCTGCATAGTAGACGCTAACAACGATTGGAATGAATGGGATGGAGAATAGAAGGAGACAGAATAACTGGAACATCTGTATTCGGGAAAAAATGAAGCTATGATTGAGTTGATGTGTTGTCTAAAATACTAAGGGCTAGTCTAATGCGGAGACTTGTTCTGGAGTGCCTTTTCGAGTTCGGCGTTGCGCTTCTTTTCCTCAACCAATGCTTGGTGGGCAGCATCTAAATCTTCTCGAAGCTTTACTACGACGGCTTCGTATTCCGCTCTTTGGGCGTCGATGCGTGACCGAAGAATCGGTTTGAAAACCATCCAGATGGCGTCTATCACGGTTTGCGCCGTCTGCGGATCCAAAGAGATCTTCTCATCCTCAATCTCATTGAGGATTGCATGCTCGGTTTTCCAATCCTTGACTGCTTGAGCAAGGGTACTCAAAGAACCTCCACCCAACTCCTCCCGAAGCTCACGGATGGAAGGGAGCTTCATGCCTTCAGATGCCACCTTGTCCAGATGCGCGAAAACTTTTGCTCGTGTTGACAATCCACAACTCCTCGAATGGTTGTATGATAACGATACGTAACGCAATGATCAACCGATTGGATCAGTAGGCCTGTGATGGTTCGAATCAATTCGTCGATTGATTAATGACCAACTCGCGCTGTCTTCTCGTGGGAGGGCATGAGGGGGTTAGCGTTAACCCCTATTGTCGCCCCCCCCCCTTGATGTTAAATTTCCGGGGAAATCCGTTAGTTATCCAATTTACGGACAATGATTGTAACACTTCGTACTCTTCCCATGTTCAGGCTCACGATCATCAGACGGTTGATTGCTTCGGCTCTGAGTGCCGTCTGTGGGTGCGTCTGCGCCGCGGTTACGCCTCTTCATGGGACTGTCTTTGAAACTGTCGGATTGGCGTATGACATTGATCCGGCGCTTCTCTACAGCATCTCGATTGTGGAGTCCGCTGTGGATGATCCAACGCGATCCGGCTATCTCAAACCTTCTCCTTGGACGCTTCGCACGTCTACGCCGTTCTACGCGGCTTCACGCCGGGAAGCGGAGGTCGAACTCCTTCGCCTTCTGCGCTTGGGACGCAGCGTCGATGTCGGAATGATGCAAGTCAACACGCGTTGGCATGGTCATCGCGTCAAGGATCCGCTCGATCTTCTGGATCCTCTCGTGAACGTGCGTGTGGCCGCGGAAATCCTTTCCGAACAAATGAGGCGCTACCCCAAGGATGCCGCTCTGGCGGTGGGCCACTATCACAGCGCAGACAGCAAGCGCGCGCGTTGGTACGCACGCCACGTCATGCGCATCTACACAAACATCAAGACGCAGGAGTAGCCGTGACGCAGAAGACAGTATTGAACTTGTCTCAGGCGATTCGGATTCAGCTCGCCTTGACCTCCACTGAGCTTCCGAACCTGCGCACGATGGAGACGAATCTCTGGAATGCCGTCAAGTATGCATTGGAAGTTGACGAGACTGAGAAGGAACTTCATTGGCTTCGGCTAGGTCCGCAGCTCTCCAGCGTGCTCCGTACAGCGACGCCTAATCTCATCGGCATGTTGGCTGAGTCGTCGGTATGCAGCTTCATTGCGGATATTCGTGAGGATGATTTCCGCAAAAAATTTGGTCACTCTGAGGAATGGAGTTCGTTGAGATCTGATGCCCGCATCAACTACTACATCGCTCGGTTTGCCTCCATCTACTGGTGTTCAGTACGAGACTTCGCTGTGAAAAGTAGATGCGACTGTCAGTCGGTCTTTCATCTTCCGCTCAGCATCATCGACATGGTTGCGGATTCGACCACTTCGCAGATTATCGACTTCTGTCATGGTGAGATCTCGCTTCAGAAGTTCCAATTGACTTCAAAGATCGTCGATTGCATCAACGTGGCGCGGCATATTCCAAAGGATGGATTTTTCCGCAAGCAGGTTGATCTTAGACTCGTCGCCGCACGTGCCGTCAAGTCCAACCACTGTGCTCTGTTCAACAAATTTCGGACCTGCTAATCAATCATGGCTAAATCAGAGTTTTCACGTCAAACCGTTAAGACGGTCATGACGATGCTTCGGGAAGGTAAGGACGTTCAACAGGTGTCGGATCATCTCAACGTTCCGGTTAGTCTCGTGGCGGCTTTGGACCATCAGTTGGCAATCAACGACGGGGGACTTTCGATCTTGGAGCGTTTGACCGAAGTCGCCTCCGAAAACCTGCGGTTGAGTGAAGTCCAGCAGGAAGAGAAGGAGAAGGCGGCCAAGCAGCTCTGCGTCTCACTCCTCCATGCGGGCATGAAGCCTGCGCAGATTCACATCACCACGGGACTTTCGATCAACATCTGCCGTCACATTTATCAAAGAATGAGGAAGCAGTACGATCTGCCTGATGCCGCGATTCCGATGCCCACCAACATCGCTTCGCGTCTGGTGATGTCGATCTTCGCTACGCACTACACCTACCTTCAGGCCGAGAGTGAAATCAATTTGATCCATCTCGGCAATATGATCCATCTCGGCAATATTGTTGTCGCATGGATGCGCACGGTCGAGTCGGTTACCGGAGCTCAGATCGACAAACTTCCTGAGTTCGATCCACGCTTCCTCTCCATTGGAAGTCTCTTTGAAGTCGCCAAAGGGTTGCGGGAGGTCCGCACGCCCCTTCCAGAACAGGAAGATGGTGATGATCCAGCCCCGGTCCGCAAGATCTACAACTGCCTCTGTCCAGTTTGCGGAAGCGAATTTATCGCGGTCTTCGGGACGAGCGATCAGGATGCCGAAAAGTGCTGTTTCTGTGAACTGATTGAAGCGGCTGAGAAGGCGGCTTGATGCAAAGAGGGGAATTTCAAGCGTGCGACAAAACCTGACGTTACGGGAGAAGTTGCCTTCTCATTCTTGCCCGTATCGAGCGGACAACTCACTGAACTCTCTGGAAAATAACGAGCTCTTTCCTTCAGAAGCAACCTATGGAAAAACCCGTTCATGCGACATGACGTGACGTCAGCACAGAAGTCGTCCGGTAAAAAGTCACCTCAAGACGCATCAAACTAATTGAAAGGTAAGGAAAAAATGCTGGTCATTTCGTCAGAAGCAGTACTCGGAAGCTTCCTCCCGGCGAGCCGGAATGCACGGGGCAACTTCTCACCGTACCTTCGTTGAGAAGTTGATGGTGCATTTTTTCTTCGAGGCATCTGCAATCACATGAAGTTCCTAGAAGAAATTTCGACTTTATCTTCAGAAGCACCCCTTCGTAATGCGGCGATGGAGCCTCTGTTGAGAAGTTGGGGCTGCGAACTTTAGTTGATTCCGCATCCAACATACTGAAAAACCGAGAAAAAACTACCGTCATTCGTTCAGAAGCTGCCCCATGAACCACGACTCCTGCACTGGAGAAGTTGAGGGCAACTTCTCATAAGGATAGGGAATATAAGAAGTTGCCCATGTCATCTCAGCTCCCCCAGACCTTCGACGACCTGCGCCCCGACCCTGCATTTTGGGAGGTTGACCTCCCAAGCGGAGAGGATTCTCCCGAAGAGGCTTCGCGCGAGGAAGAGGACGTTGCCAAGCAGCTCTTCATCGACAAGTCCAGACTGCTTACAGACATTTCTCTGCTTCAATCTTCCATCGCCTACAGGGCAGTGCGTGCGGCTCAAAAGTACTTTGACTGGATGAAGCGGAAGAAAGGTACGGACAAGCAAACCTATCTTCGACCGGCGATTCGATTCAACAGTCAGTACGGAACCGTCGAGCTTCTGTGGGTCCGCCGGTTTTCTAGACTGCGCCCGACCAAGTCAACCGACAGCTTCAATCCGGAGTCGAAACGAGGACGTACCTTCCAGATCAAAACGGATCAGGGTTCGATGACGGTCTTCGCGTGGTACGACTACTTGAAGAAAGGCACCAAAGATCGGTACTCAGATGTGATCTTCAAGAAGGAACCTGCGTGGGTCCAGAAGTTGGGGCCCGAACTGGAAGACATATTTGAGCAGTTGCGCAAAGAACAGAAGCACCTCTCAGCGATGCGGCGTTCTCTTGGGGTGATCAATGATCTTCAGCTCCGTCAATTTTCCGAACATGTAATCAAAGAACTCGAATCATGGGGCGGCATGTCTCCGAAACCGCTTCGGAGTCCCTCACAAGACAACCTTACTGAGGAGTAATCATGGCTAGGAAATCCAATTCGGATAACAACTCGTCCATCGACCAACTCAAGAATGCGATGAAAGACGCCTTCCTTCCTGAGGGGTGCTCGTTAACGCGCGAAATGCACGGTGTAACCTTTCGGATCGCTCATGCTTCCAAGGACCAGTACGGAAACTACATCCTGCGGGAAGGGTGGTTGGTGAGCGACGTCATCTGTGAGGATCAGACTCGTGCCTGCATTCAGTATGATCATTCCGATGTGTTCATCGACGTTCCGGCCAAGGAACTCGTGATTCTGAGTTGTCATGAACGAAAGATCGTCGCCTAAACCCTATCCGCAAGCTTTGCGGGCCAAGGCCGCAGCGCTCTTTGAAGCCGGCTATGGCTACAAAGCTACAGCGACGAAACTCGGTGTTCCTCAGGCTACAGTCCGAGACTGGAAGCGACTCTGGGTGAAGAGACAGGGTTTAAGAGTTCCGATCCCCTACGACGAAATGCTGAGGTCATTGATGCTTGTTCGAGGAGAGCGGTACGTCAGCAGTTCAACAAGAGCGCGGCTTCTGGAAGCGTACTGGTTGACAGTTGGCAGACCATACGATTCAACTCAGGCTATGGCACGAATTCTGGAAGCGCTTCGCCGCTCGCCACACTTCAAAAAGACCTCTCTGAAAGTTCATTCCGAAAACAGATCAGAATGGCATGAGGTCTACAAGCTCGTCCATTGAGGACCTCCTTTGGACACTTTCAACGTATGGGGACTTCGTTCGAAGGTGACGGACGAATCGGTTCGCCGGGATAAAGATGAAAGGGCAGGGGTCGCTCCACCACGAGCGGCCCTTTCGCGTTCTGTGATAGCCGTTTCTGCTTGCGTGCGCACTGGTTGGGCATCCTTCCCTTGCAAAACTCTCTCCCTACGTCGGGCATCACGCCCTTGCTCATTCGCTAGGAGAAGTTCATGGGAGACGGCCAAGTTGCCAAAGAAGAAAGCTTCTCCGCGCATCGTCCCTGTTGGAATCACAGAGAACATGCCCACATAAGCGGCCGGTGCACGTAATGCAGTCCGTCCTTATGGCCTGCATGTCGGTTGTGTTCAACGACATCAGAACAAACCTGCGAGGTCTCCGTTGTCGCCCAGATTCCAAAGAGCCTTCCCAACTGAACCCGCACAAACTAGCAGCGACAAAACCATCGACCGCAACGACCAGCAACAGCAGCACGGAAGCCGCTCCAGATTCCGAGTGGGAATACGTGCCGGTGCGGCCCGGGTGGCCGTCACGGAATGCGGGCTACGTGATGCGCGGTTGCGCTTTGGCCTTCATTGTTCTCTTCGCGTTTGCGAGCGAGCAGTGAACCCCGCAACACCTTTATCCCCTGGTCACTTTCTGCGCGCCTCGGCGCGCTCTTCATTCGGTCTCGTTTCGTTATGCCAATTCGCATTCTCTACATCGCCGAGAAGCCCTCAGTCGCAAAAGCCATTGCCGCCGAACTCGGCGTCCTGAAGCGAGACGACGGCTTCCTCTCTTGCCGTGATGACGTCGCCGTGACGTGGTGCTTCGGCCACCTCCTAGAGCAGGCCGAGCCCGATGCATACCTCCCCGACGACGTTCCAAAGACGAAGAAGGGAACCAAGGTCTGGCGCCTCGCCGACCTCCCGATCTTCCCGAAGGAATGGCTCTGCGTGCCGCGGGGCGACAAGGGCGTGAGGAAGCAGCTCTCAACCATCGGCAGACTCTTGAAGAGCGCCCGGGAGCTCGTGAACGCCGGCGACCCGGATCGCGAGGGGCAGCTTCTCGTGGACGAAGTGATCGAGCACTTCCACATTCGCAAGCCCGTGAAGCGCTTCTGGGTCTCGGCCGTGGACCCGGCGTCGATCCGCAAGGGACTGGCGAACCTTCGCGAGAACGCCGACTACAGCGGCATGCGTGACGCGGCGCGCGGTCGCTCGCGGGCGGACTGGCTGCTCGGCATGAACCTCTCGCGCGCCTACACGCTCACCAGTCGGGGCGACGACGGCAAGACGCAGCTCGTCGCCGTAGGTCGCGTCCAGACTCCTACGCTTGCGATGGTCGCCCGCCGCGACTATGCGGTCGAGCACTTCGAGCCGCAACCCTATCTCGCCGTCACGGCGGACCTCTGCGCCAAGGAGAAGACCTTCCGCGCGCGCTGGAAGCCCCGCGAAGGGCAACCCGGCATGGACGCCGAAGGCAAGCTCCTCATCGACCTCGAAATCGGCCGCAGGCTCGTGGAGCGCCTCTCGAATGAAAAGACCGCGCGAGTCGTCTCCTCCACGACGAAGCGCCGCAAGGCCTTCCAACCCAAGGCCTATTCTCTTGCCGACATCCAGATCGAGGCGAGCCGCCTCTACGGCTTTTCTGCCGAAGACACGCTGAAGGTTTGTCAGTCGCTCTATGAAACCCACAAGATCACGTCCTACCCGCGCACGGACTGTGGGTACCTGCCCGAGAGCCAGCACGCCGAGGCTCCGGCGGTGCTCGCCGCAATTGCACGGACATTTCCTGCTTCGGCCAAGGCTGTCCAAAAGGCAGACCCGAAGATCAAAAGCTCGACGTTCGACGACAAGAAGGTGACGGCCCACCACGGCATCGTGCCGGTCGCGAACGTTGCGTCGTGGGATTCCCTTTCGGAAGCCGAGCAAAAAATCTATCGGCTCGTCGCCAAGCGCTACATCGCGAACTTCTTTCCCGTACACGAGTACGACGCGACGGAGATCCTCTTCGACATCGGCGGCGAATCGTTCCTCGCCAAGGGCCGTGTCGTGGTTGCGAAGGGATGGAAGGTGCTCTTCGACAAGGCGGAGTCGCAAGACGAAAAGTCACCAGAAGAGGAGGAGGACGGACAGGTCCTCCCCGCGCTTGCGACCGGGGAGAGCTCTGACGTTCAGGGGATCGTAGGGCGAGAGGACAAGACGAAGCCCCCGGCCTACTTCACCGAAGGCACGCTCATCGCCGCGATGGAGAACATCTGGCGGTCCTTCGATGAGCAGACTCTCCAAGAGCGCCTGAAGGAGGCGGGTGGCATTGGTACGCCCGCGACGCGCGCGGCGATCATTGCGGAGCTGAAGCGCAAGGAGTACCTCGTTTCGAAAGGAAAGAAGCTCCATTGCACCGATGCAGGCCGTCGAGTGCTGCTGCGGGCCTCTCCGCGAGTGCGCAGCGCCGCCCTCACGGCGCAGTTCGAAACAAAACTCTCGCTTGTGGAGGCCGGAAACCTCTCTCTTGATACTTTCGTTCGAGAGTTCGAAGATTTTGTCCG
>NZ_DAVZJY010000019.1:0-20060 GCF_052272535.1 Sutterella sp.
CCCAATTACCTGTAAGTGCTCCCTTTGCGTAGTCCACAACTCGATTTTCGAAAAAACCAGAGGTGCCGTCTTGAAGTCTTCCTGCAGTCTACTCAGGAACTGCTAACAGACTGCTTTTTGGGCGTTTTTTCTCGGTGTCTACCCGTGGTCCCCTCGCGTTCGCTCCATGCTCCGGCGTCAGGCGGTTCCCGATGGTGATCTAAGTGGTGACCTGTTCGATGTTCCGGCTTTGGTGATCTGCTGGAGAGTTATCCACAGGCGGCAAGGTTGTCGTTGCTTCAAAGCAACGCTTGGTGCCGAGCAGTTGGTCGAATTGTGGAAAAAAGCGGCTTTTTACGCGGAATCGCTCTTTCGCGACAAAATCCCGCCTCCAGAACATGGGAGGCTTATAGGCATGCCAGAAAAACTACTTGGAACCCTTCCATGAAAAGTATAAATAACATTTCCGCCCGAGACCTTCCAAAACTTCCGAACGGGCGCTACGTCATCGGCGACAATCTGATCTATTACGTCCGCTACGAAGGAAAATCTCGCGAATACAGATTCCGATACAGCCGAGACAGCAAAAGAAGAGAAATCACCATCGGAGCCGCCGACCAGATCAGTCTGTCGGAGGCGAAAAGCCGCGCCAAGCGCTGTGCCGCTCTGCTCGCCTCCGGTCTCGACCCCAAGGAAGTCCGGGAGGAAGGCAAGCGCCAGCGCGTGGAAGGTTCCATCACCTTTCAGGAATTCTACGAACGCATCATCCCGAGCATCATCAGTGCGAAGATGCTGCGCGAGTCGTCGAAGTCCATCTACCTCCGCAAGCCCTACCTCTACATTATGCCGGTCATCGGAGATCGTCCCATCAAGGACATCACGGTGACGGATGTTGTGGACCTGCTCAAGCCGCTTTGGTATTCCCTGCCGCGCACGGCAAGCGTCGTGCGCGGCCTTCTGGAGATGACATTCGCCTATGCCAAGCGTGAAGGCGTCTACAAAGGCGACAATCCGGCCACGTGGAAGTACAACGTAGACATGTACCTTCCGCCCATCAACAAAGTGGTTGAGATCCAACACAGAAGATTTGCCTCACCAGAGTCATTGGCGACCTTGATGCGCAAGTTATGCGTCTACAACTGGTGGAGGAACTCTCCGAAGTCGGTACTTTATACGTTGCTCCTCTTCCTAACGGCCTGCCGTGCCAACGAAATCGGCAAACTGAGGTGGAGAGAAGTTGACTTGGAAAAGAGGACGCTGACGATTCCTGTAGAAAGGAAGAAGTTCAAAAAAGGCGATCCCTTCGTTGTTCCTTTGAGCACTCAAGCAATGGAGATCCTCCAAAAGCTTAAGGAGAAACATGGGCCAACGAGTCCGGAACACGACTTTGTTTTTTCCGTTCATGGCCTGCAGGGCATAGTGCATGCCAGGAAACTGCTTGCCAATCAAGACACCTGCTTTCACGGGATAAGAACCAGCTTCAGGAATTGGTGTATTCGCAACAACGTTGACAGCGACTTGGCTGAAACCTGCCTGATGCACGCAATCGGTCGTAATGCTACAGAACGTTCCTATCTGCGGGATGATCTCTTAGATTTGAGAGCAGAAATTATGCAACGGTGGGCCGATTACCTCCTGCCTTATGACATGTGGGGAGCGAGTTTTTTAACTGATGAACAACGCCAGTGTCTTTTGAATTGGCCTTGGCACAAAAGGCAAACGTCAGTCATATTAAACAATGAGTGCGGATTCTTTGATCGTTAACCAATAAAAAAAGGCGCTCACACTCCCCTGAAGGGGGAGTGCGAACGCCTTTTCAAACGATCGACTTGAAGAAGCCAAACGTTGATCGGTTAATGATACTGGACATAATCAACGTCGAATATGTCACCCGAAGCGTCGATCTTGAAGGTTACGCGCCAACTGCCGCTGACGCGCACCGCGTAGTCCAAGGATCGGGTCTTCCGCTTGATGCAGTGGAAGCCGTTTATCTGCTTCAGATCCAGAACGCTACCTCCCGAAAGAGAGAGCATCGCGAGGACCTGATTCAAGCGACTCGCATGAGACGGTTTGATACCGGAGGTGTCTCCGGTCAAGGCAAACCGCTCTAGTCCGGAGTGGACGAAGGAGCGGATTGCCATGGCTCACCTCACGCACCGCTTCAGGCGGCTGAGACGATTGAGGAGCTCTGCGAAGCAGCGCGCCTCATCGAGGAGCGGACGGTGGTTCACTTGGATCGTCAGAATCTCTCTGCGTATCCGCAGGGTGAGAGCCTTGACATCATCAGTGTTCGCGCCCGCTTCGGCGGCCTTCAGTTCGTCAGAGAATCCCCGGAGGGTTGCCCTGACTTCTTTGACTCTGAGGTTGCTCATTTCGTTTCACGCGCCAGAAGGCGAGCGCGGTGGCTGAGAACGCCTGCGGCGTTCATCAGACGCACCGTCTCGGCGTCGCCGCCGCCCATGAGGAATCTGTCGAAGAGCACGCGATTCAACGCGTGCGCCTCCTGACTGATTGCCATAAGCACCTGCGCAGACGACGTGGTCGGGTTGGCGAGGTGCCCCTGCAGCGCAGCGAGCCGCTCAGCGCAGACGGTGAGCGAGAGTGAGTTTTGGTTGACCATGATGGTTTCCTTATGAAAAGTCACTAGCAAAGGCCAACCAACCCCTACCGGGGAGGATGACCTTCCCGGTGGGATTGACAAAAAAGTTGAAAACCGCGTTGGAACGCGGGGTTGTGCCCTATCTGCGGTGGAAGGGGAATGCGGAGTGGCCGCGATGTCTGAGGACATCGTTCCAATCCACACCCTTTGCCGTTTCAGGGATGTCCTCGCACGGCGGGCAGATCACCGACGGAATCCCGAGGGTGAGGAGCCTTTCATGCAGGTGGACAGCCGCCTTTTCGCCCGTCGTGGAGCGGTCTTTATCAGCGAAGATGAAGACCGTCTTCACGCCGGAAGGCGGGATGAACGTAGCCATCCCGTTAGCCGAGATGGTTGAGAAACACGGATACCCTGTGCCAAGCGACACGGAAAGAGCCGTCTCAACACCCTCGGCGACGCAGAGGATCCCCTCCTTGGAAACTTCGCCAAAGCGAATGGCGGCACCGTTGATGGTGCAGCCGTTCGGCAGTGACATGAGTTTCTTGGCGGGGCCGAACGGCACCTTCGTGCCTTTCGTGGTGAGAAAGGTTCTATGAAGCGTCGTGATGACGCCCTCGGGGGTTCTGACAGCGCAGATCATGCAGGGGAACCTGCCGAGCTTTCTGCCCGCATCGTCGAAGTACGTCTCCGCTTGGGAATAACGCATGTCCTTCAAGACCGTGGGATCTTCTGGGAAGATCTTTCGGCCCGTCAGGTACGTGACCAGAGGCGACTGGAGGTCGTCTGCCGGCTGAACTTCCTTTGCGGAAGCCCACGTAGAAGTGATCGCGCGTTGTCTGCGCTCTGCTTCTTCCGCTTCGCGGCGTTCCTCTTCTTCCCGCTCCTTGAGAGAGCTGAGCTTCTTGACCGCCCAGAGCGTCTTACGACACTCCTTGCCTTTGTAAACAAAGGCTTTGGAGCCGATCCGCGAGATGCGGACGTTGTCTCCAACGGAGACGCCCTCTTGTTCTGAGGCGCGCCTGAGATCGCTTCCCCAGAAAACCTTCTCCCCGTTGCTCGTGCTGAGCTTGATGCAGAAGCACGTAGCGCCGGAGCGGAGCTTTCCGATGCCGATGGAGAGAACCTCTCCCTCCACCGCTTCGCAAGCGGATTCAGGGGCGGTGCCTTCAGGAACGCAAAGGTAGTCGTTGACCGCCTTCAGCGCTGTGTAGAAAGTCCATCGGTTTACCTGCATCAGAAGGTGCAGGCCGTCGAACGTCCCGCACGTGTTGCAGATACAGGAACCGGTTTCCCGGTAGTCCTTAAAGAAGCGGAAGCCGTTGTCGCCGCCGTGGATGGGGCACGCAACGTGCTTCGGTGCCGCGGCAAGCGCGGGACGAAGATCCGGAGCAAGGCTGCTCAGAATCTCTTCCCAACGCCCGGAGGCGGCCTTCATGACGACTTCGGCGTCGATTTTGTACTGGGCCATTTTGGTTTCCTTCCAAAAGTGAATCCCAGAGGAAGACCGCTCCCGCGTAGGGAACGAGTCCCTACGTGGGAGGTTGGTGAATAGCCGCGAACAGCGACGGCTCCCGAAGAAGCCGTGCTGCACACGGAAAAGGTCAGCAGGGAAGAGCCTCTTCGCTGCCGGTTTCAGCTTCCTGCGGAGCAGAATGCGCCTCGTTCGGACGAGCAGATTTCGCCTTGGAATCGGCGAGGATCTGGATGTCCTCGACGAGGATCGAAGCGATCCGGCCCTTGAACCCATTCGCGAGTTCGACTTCTCGATATGAGATCGAGCCCTGAACGGAAACAAGCGTCCCCTTGGCAAGCACCTCGGCGAGCTTTTCGGCGCGAGGTCCGAAGGCTAGGCAGTCGTGCCACGAGGTTGCCTGCTCGTATTTGCCATCCTTCTTCGTGGAAACAGAAGTCCCAACGGAGAAGGAAAGCATTTGGCCGCCCGACTTCGTATTGCGAAGCTTGGCGTCCTGACCGAGTCGGCCGACGAGGATGGTCTGAGAGAAAGAACGGTAGTTGAGCATGGTGAAACTCCAAAAAGAAAAATGGGGTGCACCATGACCCTGACGGGGCTTGATGCGACCCCGTGGGGTGAAAAAAGATTGAAGGTCCGAAGACCGATCAACCGTTGAGAATGAGCTTGCGGCTCAGATCCAACAGAACCTGCTGAAGCTGGTCCATGTTGTTTAGGCAGGCGTAATCGGGGAAGGATTCCTTAAAGAAATCTCGCCCCATGCCTCGCAGGCAGATGCCAATGCCGCCCACTACCAGCCCAGAACTGCGCAAACGTTGGATGAGAACGTGCGCATCGCCCTCGATGTCGCCGTCCGTGAGGACGATGATCACCTTGCGCGCCTCCTTGCGGGAGGAGAGTTCAAAAGCTGTGCGGGTGAGCGCTGCGGCAAGCGGCGTCGAAGTACCCATCGGCCACAACATGCCGATTGCAGCGGCATGTTGCTCAATCGCGGACCCGATAGGCACCACCGTTTCACACGGCGAGCTGCCGGACATGACCGGAAAGACGCCGGCCATGCCCGGAAAGACGGAAAGACCCGCCTTCACCTTCGGCACGGACTGAAGCGCAGTCAGGAGCGCCAACGCAGAGCTGATCGCCGCGTCAAACCGACCGTCCCTTTTCATCGAGCCCGAGATGTCGAGCAGGATGCTCACGGACGTTTCTACGTCTTTTCCCTCTGTTCTGCGGGTAAAGATCCGAGGGGACCCAGTCGCAAGACGAGAGAGAAGAGACGCGTTGATGCGTCTGCCCGTGTTGGCGGTGTACGTCGCCGACCGGGTTTTGGCCTGAATGATGCCCGTGAGGGCTCTTCTGGCGCGCGCGCTGTTGGCTTTTGCCATCTTGATACGATCGGTACCAACCTCATGCTTTTCGACTCTCGCCGTAGGAGAGAGTGCATCTACCGGGCATGGGGTGGGCGCAGCAACGACCATCATCTCTGACGAGTCGTTGCAGAGCCCATTAGCTGGGTCCGCATCGGTAGCTTCTTCGATTCTTTCGAGAAGCTGTCGATTGAGGTCAACATCATTGAGTTGCTTCTTCGTAGCCTTGACGGCTTTCAAAAGGGCCTTCAGCCGCTTGGATGCCGAAGGCTCTCCTGAAGGATTCTGGTCCTCCGTAGCGCCCTGAGAGGCGTTGGAAGGATCGGTTTCCCCGTCGGATTGACCTTCGGATTGACCATCGGTCTCACCGTCAGCTTCGCCTTCGGATTGACCTTCAGACTGATCGTTGGCCTGACCCTCTGCCTTTTCGTTGCCCTTGCCCGCATCGTTCTGACCTCCAGATGGAGGTTCGGACGAAGACGGATCAGAGCAGTTCGAGCCATTGGATGCGGCCGCCTGATCTTTCTGCATTGTCTTAATGATGATCTTCATGAGGCGTGTTGCCATGTGATGAACATCGGAGGTTTGCTTCACGGAAGTGAAGCCCTCAAGCTCTCGGTCGATCTCCTTGAGGAGAGAAAGGCCGAAGAACTTTGTGCACCACTTGCGTGTTACCTCATGGAGCGCCCGCACGTAGTCGGTGCTCACATAGGTGAGCTCCGCGTGCGCAAGCACGTAGAGCGCCACGGCCGCTGCTGGATGCGGACGCCATTTGGCGTCCAGAAACTTTTCGACGCAAGGTCGATGAGCTTCATCTAGCAGGTACCGCGCACCGGCGTAATCCGCCGTTATGAGCTTTTCGATGCGCGCGTCTTCCAACGCGTTCATCAAAGAAAACTCCAGCGGGTGCACCCGCGCGACGCCGAAAACGGCTCCCATGTCCGTGTACCGAACATGTGAGGCCTCGTGCACGAGGAACCCGAGAAGCTCCTCGCGCGAGATCTTTCTCTCGTTTAGGTCCAGGGGAAGTTCGATCCAGTGCCCATTGGTGTGGGCCTTGGATCCAAGGACCACCCGAACCCCGAGCTTACGCCCGAGGGTGCCGGCCACGATCGGCAGGCTCTTCAGAAAGTTGTTGTTTTGAGTTCTCATGGTGTGTTTCCTAAAAGAAAAAATGCGCCGTTGAGAACTCATCCCCGCACTGCGAGGTGTTCTCGCAGGCGCGAAGATTGAATGAAGAGTGAATGAGGGCCCCCACCCCCGGACTAGGCAAGAGCCTCTTCCAAGGGGGTGGACCCATCAGCCATCAGAAAGCCGAGAGCCTGATCGAGGTCGGTGCAGGCGGAACATCCGCTGCGGCCAACTCGACAAGTCTTTCGTCTTCCGAAGTCTCAGTTTCCGAGACGGAACCTGAGAATGAAGCTCCCTCGACAGCTCCATCACCTGCGAAGCAGGCGTTGAGGAGCGCCTCAAGATCCTCGTCGGGGTTGGCCGACTCTGCATACTCGGGCGCCTGTGCTTCGGATGCCTTGGGGGCATCGTCGGCATGAGCGTCGGGTCCTACAGGGACGGCTTCTTCCGTTTGGGGAAGCTCTGCTTCCGCAGAAGCAGCCTGAGGTTCGGAAACCATCGGTGCTTCAACGACTGCAAGAGACTCCTGAACCGGAACAGACTCCTGAAGCAGTTCGATGCCGACCGGCACTTCCGTTTCCTTCTTGGAAACGGGAGCTTCCTGAGCGCTCACCGTCGGCACGGGGCTTTCGGTAAAGAGCTCGGGAGCCGGCTCGGCAATCGGGACCTTCGGGATAGACCAGCTGAGGAAGCGGTCGAGCGTTTGAGTACCCGACGCAACCTCACGGAGGCTCTGCTCGTTGCTCATAAGACCCAGAGCGGCGCACAGAATCGCCGCTTGGTTCTCTGAGAACTTACCCTTTGTGGGCATTAATCCGAGAAGCCTATTTAGCATTTCAATCAGCGGGTTGACGCCGCTGTTGATGAAACGCAGTCCCTCCAACTTGGCCTTGATCGTTTTGATCCGGTTTAGGGTCTTTTGGCTGAGATCCTCTGCAGTTTTCCCATTGAGGGAACGCATGAGGAGATCTCTCGACTTCTTGGCGATGTCCGCGATCGCCGCCTCGAAGAGGCCCTCAACCTTGCGGTTGAGCGACCCCGTCGCGTCCAGTTCACATGGCGTGAACTGAGTTACGGCGAAGTCCGCATCAATCTTTCCGGCAACGAGCTCTGGGCTCGGCGACGGAAGTCTGTTTGCGAACTCCGGATGGGACGCCAGCCATTCCTGACTGAGTTTGGGGAGCGCTCCCACGAAGAGATCGCGCTCGTGGTTGTACTCTTCGGCAATTTGCCGAAGAGCCTCCACAATTTCTTTCGCCCTGTCGAGAGGGACTGCCATCCCTTTGCAGAAGGGCAGACCCTGCTCATCGAGCAGAGTTTCCGCACGCTTCTTGAGCGTGGCAAAAACGCGCAGATGACGCGGGTCAACCAATTTCTTCTGGCCAAGGGAGGCCGTGATGTCTTCCGGAGGAAGACTCCCGTCGGCTCCGACTTCGAAGTCATTTCTGGACATCGTGACGGTGCCCGTCCACTGACGGAAGAACAGGTAGATGACCGCCAACTTGGCCGCCTTCATGGAGGCGGGAAGATCGACGCACTTGCCGGCCTCGGCGCGAACCGAGGTAGAAACGTTTTCAGACATGGTGTCCTCACTAATAAAAAAGCGGGAGACACCAGTCCCCCTGCGGGAATCGGTGTCCCCGCGGGGTTGAAAAAAGTTGAAGAAAAAATTGAAGAAAAGCTACCAACAGAGGTTGTTGCGGTCCGACTGGATGGTTCGGATCGCCTCTGCGATATCCTGATTTTTCTCAGGGATGAAATCCTTCGGGAAATCGCTCGTGCTGAGCGACACCTTCAGGACCTGATTCGACTTGCGCCGGCAGGACTCCATCTCCTCCTCGTTGAGGAGGACGCCCCTCTTGGCAAGCACCTTCTTGTAGTCGATGCTTCCCTTTTGGGTGTACTGAGCGATTGAAACGCCGTAGAAATCGGCGTTCTTGAAGTCACCCATTAGCGAAACAAGTTTCGCCTTGGGTTCCTCCAACAGCTCGGTGAGCCTGTCGATTTCGGCCTTGATGCGCCGATAGTCGTTGGCTGCGCGAGCCCACGCGATCAGGTCATCACCCTTGGGAACGAAGACGTCCCTGTCGGGAATCTTCTCCGGAGCTTTGTCCTTGACGATTGCCCTATTCCAAAACGCTTCGCAGGTGATCCGCATTGCGTTTATGTTCTCGTCATTTCTGGCAACTTCGAACACTTTGATTCGATCGTTGCCTAGAAAGAAGACGAGCCATCCGCGCTGAGCGTCCGCCACCATGATCTGCCACTGGACTTGCCAGTAGTAGAGCTGATAGGCGTCGGATTTCTCCCCGCGGGCGAGGACGTCTTCCAGCGTGGATTCGCTGGGACATTTGATCTCGACGGGTTCCCCGTTGGAGTTGAGGCCATCGAAGGACGCCCGGAAGATCCGGTTGCCTTCGTACTCGCCGCAGGCGGGCATCACGACATCTTCCTGCTGCTGCATGAAGATGTTGCGCACCTCGTCCTCATGGTCGATCCCATACTGGACGTAGGGGTTTCGACTCATGTCCGGCGGCGCAACCCGGCCGGTTTTTTCCGCCCACACACGCCAAGGCGTGGAGTACGGAGACTTCCCACAGATTGCAACAGCCTCGGTTGCGGTGATGCCGCGGCGACGCCACTGGTGCCATTCTTCAGAGCGCTGCTCTATGTTCACATAAATCATCTTGATCTCCTTCGGGGGCAGAGCGTTGGGTGAGTCCGAAGACTACCCAACACCCTCCACCAAAGTTCCTGTTGGAATCAGGAGAGCTCGACGCTTTGAGCGTCAACCGCAACTTGTGCAGTACCCTCCTCTTCCAGCTTTGCTCGGCGGTCCTCCTCTTCAGCCTTCCGGATGAGGTCGGTCACGACGGATCGTGACGCCTCATCAAGGTTGTTGGCGAAGCTGTAGGCCGCAGCCCAGTTTTGTTGGCGGCGGGCCATGGCTATGGCCTTATCCGCAAACATTTTGAGCTTGTCTCGATCAATGGTGATCGCTTTCACCGGAGCCCGGCGAACCGCAGAAGCGGACGCAGGACGCGGCGATGCGTCTGCATCAATCCACTCATCGTCTTCCACACCCACATCGGCGATGCCGCTGACCGGGAAGCTGAAGCGGATGCCCTGAATCAGAGCTCGATGATGCAGCATCAGGCGAGGCGACTTGTTCCAGATGGGGCTCTTGGGCATGTACACCTCGGTGAGGTAGACACGCTCGCACGTGGGGTGCGAGCATCCCTTGATCCAGATCGTGCACTCCGCCCATTCGGGCAGTTTCTGCCCTCCAATTTCGATTGAGGTTTCAGAGTAAGTTACTTGAAACCCATCAAACGTTGGCTGCCGCAGCATGATGGCTTTCCAGCCGTCAATGCTGACGATGGGTTGAACGCCACTGCGGCCACGGAAGGCCCAGATTTCCCGCCGAAGCGGGTTGAGATCGAGGCTTTCGGCGACCATCAGGACGAGGGCCGCCTCCTCGTCGGAGAAGTCTCCGGCGAAGCAAGTGGCCTTCAGCGTCTTCCACAGTTTGGCCGGATCCAGTTGCAGCTTTTCGGCCATTCTCGCGAGGACCGAGGTCCGGGTCGAGGCCGTGCCGGTGGAATGCGGCGCAGCAGCTTGGGGAGCCGGAGCCTGAACGGCAACGGCGACGGTGGTTTCGGTTTCGGTAGTCATTTTGTGTCCTTGAAGAAAGAGCCTCTCCAAGAACACGCATCAACCCCGACGGGGAATAGCGTATCCCCGGAGGAGGCTGTGATTAAGAAAAGATGAAAAAAAAGAAAAAGAGGAACCGCTCAACCCTTACGGGGTGATTGGTCCCGTTTGGGTTGATAAAAGTCAGTCTTTCCAACACTCACCGAAGATGGTGAGAGCAATGGAATCAGCCGCTTCGGCTTCCTCCACCGACAATTTGTTGAGAAAGAACAGTTGGAGCGATTTACGCAGTGCGTTTTTTTCAGACGTGTAAAACTGAGCGGTTGACGCCCAGTTTACGAGGGTTCTAGTTGAGAAAGGAACCGATATGGTTCCTCCCATCGCCTTGTCCCCGATGAATGAAAGTCTCATTTCCTGCGCAAATTGGCACATCTTCGCCCTCAGAGTGGCGTCGATGTTGGGAGCTACATTCTGAAGAATGCCTTCCTCTACCCCTTGCGAGGGGTACCTCACTTTGAGCATTCTGTAGCGGTCCATGGCCGCGACGTTTTGCTCTTGGACCCCTTGATAGAGGCCCGTTTGGTCGCCCGAGCCCGCCGAGTTGGCGGTGACGATCAATCGGAACATAGGGTGCGGCTTGATGGCCTCACCACGATGCTCCGCGATCAAAAGACTTCTACCTTCGATCACGTCGTTGAGAGCTGACAACTCGCCCGGAGAGGCAAGGTCAGCTTCGTTCAAGATGAGAATCCATCCGTTCCGCATTGCCAATGGCAATGCGTTGTGGATGTACTTCATCGTCGGGGACGTTTGGCCCTCCTCCTGCGTCAGACCCCATTGACCGCGAAGGTCAGTGAACTCGAACCGGTTGTTGAGTGTCAAGTCAACAACAGGCCAGTTGAGGCGAGACGCTACCTGCATGATTGCGGAAGTTTTTCCGCAACCAGTGGGCCCGGTGACCCAAAGGGCCGTGCCCTGCGGGTACATCAGGAAGATCAGAAGGTCTTGCAGGAGGCCCTTTTCGAAAACGTAGTTCGCGTCGCGCTTAGGAATGCGCGGGTGGTTCGCATCCGCGAATCCCGTGCACCGCCAAGCAGGATGGAAGTGGTACGTCGTGCCGTCCTCGTTGAGGACGTTTTCGAACTGCGCTCCGGTTACTTCTGTGTAGAAGCTTTTCGGATCGGTGTTCGTCGAAGCGTTGTTGGTGGTGTTCATGTTTATCTCCAAGGGTAAAAACCCGTGGAGACAAACCGATCCCGCGTGGGAACGATCAATCCCACGGGGGTGAACAAAAAATAAAGTTAAAGGTTAAAAGGTTGGTGAAATGCTGTCAGCCCAAAGACAGGGATGATGAATCCCCGCGTAGGTTGACTAAAAATCAAAGAGATGAATATCTCAAGCCCTAGAGTTGGAACTAGAGGGCCGCCGCAATTAGGAATCTGGACGACGGGAGTACCGCGTCAGGATGCGGGCAAAAAATGAGAAAAGAACCGGATCCGAGCGTGAGCTTGAAAGCGGCCGACCTGCATCATCCTTCCCTTCCCGAGGGAAGAGTTGGGGGTCGTCTAAAAAGGGGCGACAGGTGCACGAGGCACATGTCCTGCACAGGAGGAAACGCCTGTGGACGTTCACTGCTTTTTTGGGGTTGACCAGAGCGAATGCAGAGGAAAACTCAGGGTCGCAAAGCGACGATTGAGACTCCAAAGTAGCAGATGGAATTCAGGCGCACCTATTGTGGGCGAGCCAAAACGGCTCATCGTGTTGCCGAGCCCCCTCCACACCCGTTGGAAACTTGATCTTGAACAAAAGTTGGGCGCCGTCCGTCCTACTTTCCTACCTGCCGGCGGCAGGCACCCACGACGCGCCGAAGCTGCCCAAACCTACTGGAATTTTCATGCCTCAAGATCAGAACAATCGTCTCGACGAAACCAACAAGTTGGAGAAGACCGCACTGGACGTCATCCGCAACGAAACCGAGGCGGCGCAACCCGCATCGCAGAGCGACGAGCAGCCTGAACGGACTGCACCACGGCGCCGTCAAACCGGACGCAGCGAACGTCGCGGCATCATGTATGCCGACAAGACCGTTCCCCGCGTGCGGCGCGAGCGCCGTTTGGGGTCAGCCGCCTATTCCCGCGCCTACTTCCGGCAGGAGCTTTGCCTCTACTCCAACCGCGCACAGATCTTCTTTGAGCGAAACTACGAAAACGTCAACATGAGCCTCGTCACGAGCACTCTCGTGGTGGAGGCAATGGGCGGCGACGCCTTGGCGGACCGGGTGTCGGACCACATCAACGGCAAGTTCTCGGAGATCGAAGAGCAGATGCTCGCCGCCCTCAAGGAACTTCAGCGGGCCGCCGAAGATCAGGGGATTCCGCCTGAAAAGCAGGTGCCTACCCACGACCACAAGCGCCTCTACACCCTGCCCGTTCATACGCCGCATTCCGTGCGCTTCATGACGCTTGCCTCCCTTTTCGACCGCATCATCGCGCGCACCGAGGCCTGTTGGATCAACAACATCATGACGACGGAGATGAAGCGTCGTGCAGTGAAGGCGTGGGAAAAGCGCCTCATCGACTTTGTTTTGGATCTCTACAGCATCCGCAAGCAGGCTATGGAAGAGGCCAAGAAGGCCGGCTTCGGCAGGCGTGCGGAGCAGATCCGCCGCAAGGTTCAGGAAGAGCACGGCGATGAAAAGATCGACTCGCGCGACGTTTCCGTTGACCCGACGTTGAGTCAAACCGAAATCCGCGAAGGAACCGGCGTCGCCCAAACGGAGCCGCAGGGCCAGCAGGACGACGCTCCCGCTCCTTCTCATGCTCAAACCGCCACCCCTCTGGCGGAAGCGCCGGCGAAATAACGCTGGGGCTTCGGTCGGAGTCTCATTCTCGTCACAGTTCTCGTCACAAGTGAGCTCCGACCTTTGTTCTGCGCAGTTCAGAATTCGTCTTGGAAGCTCAACGTCGCCATGCCCGATATCGCAGAAATCTCCGTCCCACCGGACGCACCAGCCGGAAAACAGTCCGGTGAATGCATCTTCCGCACCGGGCCGGCATACCGCCTTGCCGTGCGTCTGCTCAAACTGCACAAGGGATGCAACGGAGTGCTCGACAAGCCCTCGGCACGCACTTTGATGATCTGCGCTTCTGCGATCAGGAGTGAAGAGCGGCGCATTACCGAACTCTGCAGCGATGAGATTGAAAAGCTCGGGGGCGACGGGGTTCTCTCATATGAGCACAAGGGCGGCGACTACCGCTTGGCTCATCCGAACACGCCGTTCGCCGTTCGGATGGTCGGCCTTGCAGAACGATTCGATCACCTTGAATCCGCTCTCGATGCCGCATGGCTCTGCGGGCGCATCACGATCAGCTTCCGAGCCGAACTCTCCTTCAAGTATGAGAATCGAATCTATTCAGCGGTGAGCCGCATTCGCCAGCACCTGATTGCGCAGGAGTCTTTATGATCACCTCTTGATCGGATCGAGGCTAATCCTGCGAATTCGCATCCGCCAACCGGGTCGCCGGTGTTGTATGATCATCACTGATTCAAAGAGGGAAACCAACGGTCCCGTGCGATTCCAACTCGGAAATCCAAAGCACTGAGTCCAGTTCTTGGGCCTGCGGCAATCGAGATCGAGATCTGGAACGAGATCGAAGATGATCGCTCGCGCCGCCCCTCTTCCTTTTGGAAATTTCGATAAGCAAAGGAGATTTCAATGCCCGAAGAAAGTCAGGACCTCAAGCAGCGTCTCAACGCCATCTATGCCGAACGCGCCGCGCTCGACCAGCGCCTCGAATCCCTGCGCTCCGAAGTGCTCGCCGAGTGCCGCGAGCACTGCAAGCAGTTCCACTTCACCGCAGCCGAACTCGGCATCAACACGGTGGATGAGGCGCCCAAGTCGGTCAAGACCTCCCACAAGCTTCCCCCGAAGTATCAGAACCCGAACGGTCCCGAAACGTGGTCCGGTCGCGGGGCCCGCCCCGGTTGGTATCAGAAGGCGCTCAGCGAGGGGTATGAAAAGGAAGATCTTCTCATCAAAGCCCCTGCCGCTGAATAACGTACAACCTGCGTAGCAAAACGCCCTGCTGAGCCCGACTCGTGCAGGGCGTTTTCTTTCTCTGCGGAATCACAGCCCGTCAGTTGAGCGTGCTTCCCCCTCTGTAGGAGATCACGTGCAGACGGGCCTTTTTGTTGTCGTAGGCTCTCTGGATTGATTCCCGATCAGGATTCATGTTGCGGGAGCGGATGGGCTCATTCGCCGGAAGGAGTTTGACCGTTTCGAAGGAATCATCATCCATGTCGATCTCATAGGTCTCCTTGGTGAAGTCGTCGCTGAAGAGGCCGACAAGGAGCGGCAGGATGTACTCCGCCAACTTCTTTCCGTTATGGGTGATGTAGTAGCGGGGCTTTTCAACTGGGTCTTTGTAGAGGGCGGCCAAATTACGGGCTATCAGATCCGGGAAGGGGGATTCGGCGTGGTAGTTGTCCACGACCTCACCTAACGTTTGCCCGCGCTCAAAGCGGTATTCATGATAAAACTCCGAACCGCAATAACGAGCCTGATCCGTCAACAGCTGGCAGTAGAGGACAAGTCCTTTTTCGCTGCACTCAAAGCCGACGTAGGCGCCTTCATACTGGATCGCGCCGCGTGACGCGATGATCCCCCGCAGGCTCAGGTAGACGCACCACGGCGTGAATCGGTCTATCAGGAAGTCCGTGGTGTAGTTGCGCCACCAGTCGCCGTTTTTGAGCGCCTCAAGTTCCTGTGGCAGACAAAAACACATGGTGGATTCCATTCCCCATGCGGCCATGATGCCCAGCTCGCGTCTGTTCGCGAGGTCGAGGGGGACCAAAGGGGGAAGCGGGACGGGCATTTCGAGCACGTGTTTATAGTCCCTTTGCATCGTTGCGTCGTTGGGGATGAAGACGCGCCTACTCCATGCTTCAAAGTACGGGAAATTCTGCGGTCCTTTCTCACGTTCGCTGACGGCCACGTCCGCAAAATCGTCGAAGATGTTGAGCGTTTCGATCCAACGAATGAGGGCGTGTTCAACCAAAGACTGGGTCGTCAGCGCCAGAGTCGGGCCGTCGGGACTTTGAGCAGGACTCTGGGAGGAATTCTTCTTTTTGGAGGCAGCCATGACAGTGAGGGAGAAGAGAACGTCGAAAAGGGATTATGGGGGAGTCTGCAGGAGGGCCGCTGTTTCCTAGGGAGAAACTGTGTGTGCGGCCCCCAGCCCTTTTGACGGGGCTGCTCCTGCCGATCACGTCGCGATCATGACGAGGTGTTGCAACAGTCGAGCCAACGCCAGATGAGGAAGACGGGATCCTCGCCGACGGCGGGAATCGTGCGCCCAAGTCCCCAAGAGTAAATCATTTCGCCCATGACATGATTGTCGTCGGTTTCCGCCACAGGATGGAATACCTGAAAACGATACTGATTCTTCGGCATGTAGGCCGAGAGCTTGCCGCCGCACATCACGTCGCTGCCGATCGAGCGCCACTCAAGCGCCCTGCGATGCAGGGCATAGAGCACGCGTGCGGACATGAGGTTGGAGGTGAGGAGCGGTCCCTCGCGGGAGAGGACGTTCCCCGACGCGGGGAAGAGAACACCCCACGAACCCGCGCACCAATAGAGCTCCTTGATCGGCTTGCCTACATTGGCGGCGAAGGCATCCGGGATGCAGGCGAGGACACCCAAAGGAGAAGCGATCAAGGCCGCCTCCGGATGCGTAAAGAAGGCGATCTCGTCGTTGTTCCACGTCGGATCAATCTCGGACATGTACATCACGTCGAGGTCCATGTAGCCGCCCGGATTGCACCGGGAGGGAACAAAGATGTCCATCATGTACATGAGCGGGAAGGAGTAGTAGTGGTAGTGTCGGAACGTGAGGCCCGCGGTACCCGTAGTCCGCTGCTCCGACAGCCGCTCCTGAGTACCTTGATTGAGGCGGTTGAACGGGAAGCGCATGCCGCCAAGAACTTCCGAGCACCCGCTCATGCGCACGTGCTCGATCATGCGCGTGGGCTCCCAGAAGGACGTTCGGAATCCGAACTTCGGCACGCCGAGGTTGTCGTGGCACATGCAGGTGCCGAGCGCGGAGACCTCAGCGGCGCCGGGCGGAATGCGGTCCCTGTCGCCCGTGAGCGGCACCGTCGCAACGATGATCGGAAAGACGCACGTCCAACACACGCCCGTCAGGAGCTTCGATGAGAAGACCTGAGCGTCATAGCAGCCCGGTCCGGACTCATTCAACTGTCCGTTCGTGCTCGCACCGGTGTCCACGCCCCACGCAGGGTTCGAAGCCGCCAGAAGGAGCGTTGCCGCAGTCGCCGCGGCGGCTACGGCCTTTCTGAAGATGCCGGCCATTATTTTTTTCCTCCCTTCTGGTCACTTTGTTTGTGCGGTTCGGCACCGGCAAGGGGGCCGAGCTCGTGCACGAGGAAGACGTGCCTGCGGTTGTCCGCCGTCACGACGGCGGGCGTCTTCTCGATCTCCCATCGCTCTTCGATTTCAGGCGTCATGAGAAAGACGTGGCTGTCTAGACGATCCGTGACGGAGACGTACCCGTCCCAGCCTTCCTTATTTGCCATCTGAGTGGCAATGAGCACGAGGTTTGATCCGTGGGCGGCCTTGTGCGCCTTCTGGAAGGCGAGGACGCGCTCCATTTCGTCTTCGGAGAGCGGATTGAAGATCAGCATCGTCTGCGTAAAGGGACGAATCTGAAGTGGATTCACGCGGTCTCCGGCCCTGCGGATCGGGCGCCCGGCAAGGTCTTTGATGTCGCGCTCGACCAGAATGGTCGGATCAATCTCACGCACACGCTCCTCAGAAGCCGTGGGGAACACCCGGTATTCGCGCTTCTCCCAGAAGCGGGCCGCGGCCTCCTCCTTCTTCTTCTGCCAGTCGATCTTTGTCACACGATCCTTCATGACCTCGATGAGGTCGGGTTCGGCGATCTCATGGACGTCGCCCTGTTGGCCGAGATCGCCCTTCTCTCCCGCTTCGATCTTCTCAAGCAACCAACGATCGTTGTGGAGGCCCTCCACCTTGGCGATTAGGGGCGCATAGCGGCGCCCGTTCGTCCGGGTGGGATCCGTGAGGAGCTTTGAAGGCGTGCGGCCGACGCGCACGACCGCGGGGACGTGCGTAATGCCGTATTCCGTGAAGAGCGGCGGGTCGATGATGACCGAAGCCGAGGGCTTCAGGGCGGCGGCGAGTTCCTGAATGCGCTTCACCCCGGAGAGGAAGTCCATCCCTTCGGGCACGCCGCGCATCACGAGCGCAACGTCCCTACGTCCCGCCTGCCGGCTGATGATGTCCTTGAGCACGTCTTCCGAGAGCGAGTACGACACGAAGATGTAGGTCGTCTCGCCCAAGGGTTTTTCGGGTGCGGCTTGTTCGTCTGAGCCGTCTGAGCCATCGGAACCGTCGAGTGCGTTGGACTGGTCGCCCCGCAGCGCAGCGAGCCTTTCGTCTGCGTCGGGGATGGCATTTCTGATTTCGGGGTAGGAATCCAGAATGTCCTCAAGGCTCGCGATGATCGCAGCGCCATCCTCCTTGTTGGAAATTGCGCCGACCACCGCATCCACGTCCTCGTTGAACTGAGACTCGGTGAGGCTCTTCGTCGTTGCATTGACGACCGCCGCCGCAAATTGCGTCGGATCCCACCGCACGCCCTCGTGCTCGATCTCATCGAGGTACGTAGGAAGCGCGGCATCCGACTCGGCCCGTGCTGAATTCTCCTCGTCACCGTCGTTCGCATCTGCGGCCTCATCGGAGGCGTTCTGAACCGAGGCGCTGCGCTTGGTCGGCTCCGCTTTGAAACGCTCCTGAAGCGTCCTCGTCCTCTTGGTGATCTCGTCAGCGAACCCGCTGAATTCCGACGGGTCTGCCTGCGCCGCCGCCAAGTCCGAAGGTTGGAACGCTACGTAAGTTTCGTCCGCTACGTCTGCTTTGTCCGCTTCGGTGACGGCTGCGCTGCGTTCCCCCGCCTGCGCCTCGCCGATGCCTGTAATTCGCAGTAAGAATCCAGAGACCCCGGCGAGGAGAGATTCCTTTCGGGAAACAGGAGTGAGACGCGAAGGATCGGTACGTTCGATTACGTTACGATCCTGCATCTCCCGGAAGCTCGTCCGATCGCCGGTCTTCGGCGCGGCCTGCTTCTTCAGATCAGGGAAAAGCGCGTCGATCTGCTCCTCGGCTTTGCGGTGCATCTCTTCGATGGAGGGAACTGCATTGGGATTGAGTGAAGTGTCCAAGGACGGGCGGCGCGGGGCGTCTTCCGGTGCGGGCACGACGGGCGTGTTGGAAGCGGCCTTGGGTACGCTCGGCGCGGTGGTCTTCTTCACCGTCTCGGCGGCCTGCCGCTCGGGCGTCTTCCCCTTCCCCTGCGGGGTCTGCGCTTCATCGGGTCCCGCGGGACGGCGGCGGCTTGCGCTCACATGCGTGGTTTCGCGCGTGATGGCGCCCGGCTTCGTCTTGGCCGGATCAGGGGCCGCAGTCTTCTCGACCGCATACGGATCAAGGCGCTTGCCGTTGAGGTAGTAGACGCGCTTGCCGTTCTCTATCCTCACGCCCACTTCGGGATTGTTGAGCTGTGCGGAGAGTTCCGGCGTCGAACCCGGAAGGACGAAGTTCTTGGTCGTGATCGGGCCGTTCTTCTCAATGTATTTGCGGGTTTCCTCCGTCTTCTCCTTCCAGTAGTCAAGCTGAGTCTTGACCCCGCGCTTCTTCAGCTCCTCGCGGTGCTTCTTGTAGTCGTAGCCGTTGGCCTTGAGGCCCTGAAAGACAAGTTCGTTGACGATCCGCCGCTCGTTCTTCTGCTTCCATGTGATCGGGTGCCCGTTTTCGTCAACGCCCGCCGGACCCGTGAACGTGACGTTCGGACGGATCTTTGGCAGAACGATGTTGGCGCGCAGTCCATTGGGACCGTGCAGAGGTGCATCCAGATTCACGCGGCCGTCGGCCCGTACGCTTACTGATGTTGAAGACGTTGACGTCGGAGCTTTCGGCTTGTCGGCGATACTGGGGGTTGCCGTTTCCGAAACGGAAACAGGGGCGGAGAACATGGAGCTCTCAGAATCCTTGTTGGAAACAGGGGTGCCAACCTCCACCGACGTCGATGTCGATGTCGGCGCTGACGTTATCGGAGCCGCTGAAGCCGCGGTCGGAACCAACGATGACGAGAGCGCCAAGACCGGGACCGAGACCATTAAGCTGACCGGCGTGACCGAGCTGACCGCCGCAACCAACGAAAAAGCGCCGGAGACGGCGCAGGAAAGGATGGATTGATCAAAAGAGCGCATACGACCTCGCGACGATCTGAGAGCGGTGGATCGGTCCCCAGTAGCGGGAGTCGAACGACAGGTACTTCGTACCCATCATCCAGTACTCGTCCTCGCCGAGCACTCGGGAGCCGTAGAACTTGGTGCGCTGAGCCTCGCTCATGCCGCGCAGGTGCGGCATGCCTTCGGCGATCTTTCGCCCGTTGATCCACACCGTGTCGTCATGCCGGACCTCTACCGTGTCGCCCGGCATCCCGCGAAGGTACTTGCCGACCAAAGTGCCGTTCTTGATGATCGGAGCGGCTTGTTCGGACTTATAAGCGTAAAGGCGGTCTCGGACGACGGCCTTGTCCTTCAAGTCAACCAGCAGGAACCGGGCGTCGATGCATCGAAGCACCTGTCGGTCCCACGCGATGCGGTAGTGGTGATAGAAGTACACCTCCGCACAGACGGCGCAGGCGCTACAGACGAGGGAGAGAAACAACCAACGCAGGCGTTCATACTTCATAGAAAATCGGTGCGGAAACCTCTGTCTTCAGACAGGGGAGGAAGCGCCGTCCTCGTTTCTAAGTTC
>NZ_DAVZJY010000020.1:0-19834 GCF_052272535.1 Sutterella sp.
CCCGCCCGCCAAACGGCTCCTCCTGATCGAGGAGCCGTTTGCACATGGGCACAGTCGGGAGCCGCGCCGGAGCTTTCGGCCGCAGCAAAGCGCGGCTTATACTCGGGCAGACCTCGGGGGTCCCGCCCGGACATCCCGCTCCCACCATCCACGAGGAGTCTCATTTCCAACATGGCCACGACCTCCACGAAGAAGCGTCAGGAGATCGGCGTCCGGCTCAAGTCCGAACGCGAGCGCCTCGGTTATGCGCCGTTGCAGATCGCACAGCTGCTCGGCGTCCCGCTCGACGTCTACGAGCGCTTTGAATCTGGCGCCGCCGATCCCGGCGTCTGGCGCATGCCGCGGCTCGCGGCCTGCGGCTTCGACGTCCTCTACATCCTCACGGCCGAACGGCACATCGTCGTCGCCGAAGAGAACGAGCTGCTCTCGCGCTTCCGCGAGCTCTCCCAGCGCGGACGCGCCTCGATCTTCACGACGCTCGACGCCCTCGAACGCCTCGCCCCCAACATTCGCCGCCAGCTCGGGAAGCTGCGCTGAAGCGGGAAACATCCGCTTGCAATAGATTGAGATTTTCATGATTGACATCTCAATAAATGATTGCTACAGTGAGCGCAACGAATCCACCTGAGACCAACCTCTTTTTATAGGGAAATCAAATGTCTCTGCTTACCACCGAAATTCTTCCGTTCGAGACCGAGGCCTATCACAACGGTGCCTTTAAGAAGGTCACGGACGCTGATCTGAAGGGCCACTGGTCCGTCGTCTTCTTCTATCCGGCCGACTTCACGTTCGTCTGCCCGACCGAGCTCGAAGACCTCGCCGAGCACTACGAAGCCTTCAAGAAGCTCGGCGTCGAGATCTACTCCGTCTCGACCGACACGCACTTCACGCACAAGGCCTGGCACGAATCCTCCGAAGCCGTCGGCAAGGTCAAGTTCCCGATGCTCGGCGACAAGGCCGGCGTCCTCGCGCGCAACTTCGACGTCCTCATCGAGAAGGACGGCCTCGCCGAGCGCGGCACGTTCGTGATCAACCCCGCCGGCAAGATCGTCGTCATGGAGCACCATGACGGCGGCATCGGCCGCGACGCCTCCGAGCTGCTGCGCAAGGTTGAAGCCGCGCAGTACGTCGAGGCGAACCCGGGCCAGGTCTGCCCGGCCAAGTGGCGTCCCGGCAAGGAGACGCTCACCCCGTCCTTCGACCTCGTCGGCAAGATCTAATCCCGCCGGATTAATCCGACCGGAAGTCCGCCCGGGCCGGCCGCAGGCTCCCCTCAGCGGGAGCTCCGCAGCCCGGTGCGGCGAAGAAAGCCGCGGCAGCGCCGCGGCTTTTTTCATGTACTCAGCATCTGCAGAAGAAAAAACATGCTTGACGCCTCCGCTCTTTCGCAGGTCAAGGGCTACCTCGACCGCCTCATCAATCCGATCACGCTCACCGTCGCTCCGGACGACTCTCCCGAGTCCGCCCAGATCGCCTCGCTCATGAAGGACGTCGCCTCGGTTTCGGGCAAGATCACGCTCGCCACCGAGGACGTGAGCGTCCAGGTGCGCCGCCCGAGCTTCACCGTGAGCCGCACGGGCGAAAAGGCCGGCGTGCGCTTCGCCGCCCTGCCGATGGGGCACGAGTTCTCCTCCTTCATCCTCGCCATGCTTCAGGCGAGCGGCTATCCGAGCAAGGAGGATCCGGACCTTCTCGAGCGCGTGTGCGGCCTCCAGGGTCGGTACGACTTCGAGGTCTACATGTCCCTCTCGTGCCACAACTGCCCGGACGTTGTGCAGGCGCTCAACCTGATGGCGATCCTCAACCCGAACGTGACCACGACCGTGATCGACGGCGCGCTCTTCCAGGACGAGGTGAAGGCGCGCCACGTGATGGCCGTGCCGACGGTGTACCTGAACGGCAAGCCCTTCATCTCGGGCCGCCATGAATTGGGCGAGATCGTCGCGAAGCTCGACGAGGGGTTCGTGAAGGCCCAGGCCGAGAAGCTCTCGCAGAAGGCGCCCTTCGACGTTCTCGTGATCGGCGCGGGTCCGGCGGGCGCCACCGCCGCGATCTACAGCGCCCGCAAGGGTCTGCGCACGGGCGTGGTCTGCGAGCGTCCGGGCGGGCAGGTGAATGAAACCTCCTCGATCGAGAACTTCACCTCGGTGCTCGTCACCGACGGCGTCGCCCTCGGCGGCCGCTTCATGGAACACGTCGCGCACTACGGCGTGGACGTGATGGCGCTCGAGCGCGTCGCGAAGCTCGAGAAGAAAGGCGCCCTCTGGACGGCCGAACTCGCGAGCGGCGGCAGGCTTGAGGCCAAGGCCGTCATCGTCTGCTCGGGCGCGCGCTGGCGTCAGCTCGGCGTCCCGGGCGAAAAGGAATACCAGGGCCACGGCGTCGCCTACTGCCCGCACTGCGACGGTCCGCTCTTCAAGGGCAAGGACGTGGTCGTCGTGGGCGGTGGCAACTCGGGCGTCGAGGCCGCGATCGACCTCGCCGCGCTCTGCCGCTCCGTGACGCTGCTGCAGCGCGGCGACAAGCTCACCGCCGACGAAGTGCTCGTCAAGCGCCTCGAATCCACCTCGAACGCGAAGATCGTCTACAACCTCGACGTCGAGAAGCTCGAGGGCGACGGCACGATGCTCACGGGCGTCACTTACCGCGAGCGCGCCACGGGCGAATTGAAGACCGTCCCGGCCGCGGGCTGCTTCGTGCAGATCGGCCTCGTGCCGAACACGGACTTCCTCCAGGGCGTCGTCGAGCTCAACAAGTGGGGCGAGATCGTCGTGAACGACCGCGGCGCCGCTTCCGCCGAAGGCGTCTTCGCGGGCGGCGACTGCACGACGTCGCACTACAAGCAGGTCGTGATCGCCCTGGGTGGCGGCGCGACGGCCGCGCTCGGCGCCTTCGACTGGCTCATCCGTCAGAAGGCCTGACGCTTCCCGGAGCGGACCTCATGCGGGGTCCGCCCGCCTCCAGGGAGGCGGGGCCGCGCGCCCGGACCTCCCGCACTCCCCGCGGCCCCGTTCATCGGGGCCGCGGCGCACCGCGGCTGTGGCAGACTCTCCTGCGAAACCATTTCCGTCCCTTCCAGAGAGTCCCATGCGCCATCTCCGAACGGTCACCGCCCTTCTGCTCTTCCTCGCCCTCATCGTGCTCGCCGCCGTCGCGGCGCTCTCCTTCTGGGTGACGCCGGAGCGCGTCGCCCAACGCGTGGCGAACGCGCTCGAGACGCACCTCGGCCTTCGCATCGAATACTCCGCCGCCCTCACGCTCAAGCGCCTCCCGGAGCTTGAGGTGACGCTGCCCGGCTCGAGCCTCGTGCGCGCCGCAGACGGCGAGCGGCTCGGGAGCTTCTCGGCGGCGATGATCCGCCTCAAGCCCTGGGCGATCTTCGCCGGATCCCCGCGCGTGGACCACATCCTCGTGGACGGCCTCGACCTGACGCTCGCGCCCGGCACGCCCGCGTCGGCCGAGCAGGCGCGCCGGCTCTCGGGCACCTACTGGGACGTCGCGCTCATGGAGCTCAGAAACAGCGCCGTGACGCTCTCGGGCGAGGTGTTCGGCTCCGCCCCCGTGCGCATCTCCGCACTCGAAGCGCGCCTTGAAAACATGAGCGAGGCGGGCGGCGTCGTGCGCGCCGCCGGGAACCTCGACGGCGCAGCGCTCTCGGGCGCCGCCACGCTCTCGGGCGCCTTCCGCTTCACCCCGGACGCCGCGACGGCGGAGCTCCTGCCGCGGCTCGTCCTCGACTCCCCCGCCTTCACGATCGACGGCCTCTGGCGCAGCCGGAGCGTGCACGCCGAACTCAATGCCGCCTCCCTCGCTCCCGACCAGGCGGGCTGGCGCCTCACCGCACCCGCCCTCAAGGTGGTCTTCGCCGACGGCGCCTCCTGGCGCGTGAGCGCCCCGGAAGCGGCGCTCACGGCCGGATCGCTCTCGACTGAACGCGCCTCGGCCTCCCTCACCCTGACTTCCGCCGAAGGCACCCTTTCGGCCGAAGGTTCGGCAAAGCTCGACTGGCGCGCCTCGCCCGCCGCGCTCACGCTCACCGCGATCGACCTCACGAGCGCCTGGACGCCCCAGGGCGCGCAGGCCGCCGCCGCGGCGAGCCGCCTCACGGGCTCCCTCTCGACGGCCGCCGGAGGCGCGGCCCGGGCGGATCTTCAGGGCACGCTCTTCGGCACCTCCGTGCGGATCTCCGCCGCCTCGGAAACGTCGCCTGACGCCCCCCGGGCGCAGCTCAAGGGCGAGGTGCGCCTCGGCGTGGTGGATCCGGCGATCGCCGCCGCACTCCCCTGGCGCCCGGAATGGCTTGGCTTCGCGGACTTCGAGGGCGCGCTCTCCGTGGACGGTTTCGGCCCGGCCGCAGGCTTCTCGACACTCTCGGCCGAGGCGAAGCTCGCCGACGGCGCCCTCTCGCTCGCCCACGGCACGGGCGAATGGCTGGGCGGCCGGCTCGACTTCGCGGGCTTCGTCGCCCGCGACGGCCTCTGGAAGGCGAACCTCAAGGTGCGCGGCGCCCGCGCTGAGGCCTGGGCGACGGCTCTCGGGCGCCCGGCCGCGCTCTCGGGACGCGTGGACGGCGCGCTCGACCTCGGCGGCGCGCTTTCGCCCGAACCGGGCAGGCCGCGCATCAGCGAGGCCTCCGGCGACTTCACGGTCGCCGACGGCGCCTTCGCGGGCTTCAACATCCCGCTCGCGCACAAGATCATGGTCGAGGAGACCCCCGACGCGACGCCGCCCGAAGTGCGTCAGCCGCAGTCCACTTCGGCCTTCGACGAACTCTCCTTCAGGACGGCGCTCGAATCCGACGCCCCGGCGCTCCGGATCACCGACGGCCGCGTGAAGGCCGAGGCCTGGACGGCGGACTTCACGGGCGTGTTCACGCGCGGGCGGCTCACGCTCGCGCCGGTGATCCACCTTCCGGCCGCGGAGAAGGTTCCGGCCTTCGACCTCGCCGCCGCGCTCGAGACGGACGGATCGGCCGTGCCGGTCTGGAGGGCCGACTGGGCGGGCGCCGCGCGCGTCGTCGCCGAGGCGCGCTCGGACGAGCCCTTCTCGCTCGACGCCTTCGGGCGGCGCATCGAGCGGGCGATCAAGGACTTCTGGCAGGGGCTTGAGCTCCCGCAGATGGAGCTCCCGAAGTTCGAGCTTCCCGACTGGAAGCTCCCGAAGATGCCCTGGCAGAAGGACGAGACGGCGTCTGCGGCGCCGCAGCACCCGACCGTCTGACGCCCCGCGGCCCCGTCAGGGCCGCCGGCAGGCGGCCCGCAGAATCGGCCAGACGCGCGGATCGACGAAGCGCGCGGCGTCTTCGCCCCCGAGCCGCGCGATCTCGCGCACAAAGGTGCCGCTCACGAACTGGAACTGGTCCGAAGGGGTGAGGAAGACCGTCTCCACGTCGGGCATGAGCTGACGGTTCATGCCCGCCATCTGGAATTCGTACTCGAAGTCGCTCACGGCGCGCGCGCCGCGCACGATCACCTCGATGCCGCGCTCGGCGACGAAGTCCTTGAGGAGCCCTCTGACGGGCTCGACGGTGACGTTCGGATAGTCCGCGCAGACGAGCCGCGCGCAGGTGAGGCGCTCCTCGAGCGTGAGGAGCGGCGACTTCCCTATGCTCAGCGCCACGCCGAGGTAGACGTGCGAAAAGATCCTCGACGCGCGGCGCACGAGGTCCTGGTGCCCGCTCGTGAGGGGGTCGAAGGTTCCGGGGTAGACGGCGACGGTCATGCGTCCTTCTCCTTGCTGCGGGCGGCGCCCGGCTTCGTCTTCTTCATCTTCATCTTCTTGTCGGCCTTGGCGAGGGGCGCGAGGGCGCCGTCGGCCCGTGCGAGAAGTTCGCACGAAACCTGGCCCGCCGACGTCGCGCGCAGTCGCACGAGGCCGAGGCGCTCGAGGAGCGCGTCGGCGGTGAGTTCGCCCGAGCGCTCAACGTAGAGGATCCCGTCGGGCGCGAGGCGCTCGAGCGCGCGCGCCACCGCATCGTCCTGCAGACCGAGCGCAAAGGGCGGGTCGATGAAGATCACGTCCCAGAGGAGCGGACTGCGTGCGAGGAAGGCGAACGCGTCTTCGACGTGGAGCGCCGCCGCTTCGAGAGCGCCCAAGCGCTCGAGGGCGGCGCGGATCCCCGCGGCCTGCGCGCGGTCGCGCTCCACGAGGTCGAGGGCGGCGAAGCCCCGAGAGAGGGCCTCCAGACCGAGCGCGCCCGAGCCCGCGAAGAGGTCGAGGGCGCGCCGCCCCGCATAGCTCCCCAGCAGATGGCCGAGCCAGTCGAAGACCGTCTCACGCACGCGCTCGGGCGTGGGACGCAGCCCCTCGCGGTCCGTCACGACGAGCGGCGTGCGCCGCCAACGGCCGCCGACGATGCGGACTTCTCCCGCTCTGCGTCCCGACGAGGTTGTTAAACTTACGGCACTTGAGCGTCCGCGCTCCTTTTTCGGACTTTTCATTGATTTCGTGTCGGTATGGGTTTTGGTTCTTCTGAAGGATGGCTTTCCCGCTTGAAAAGCGGCCTTTCGCGCACCCGCGTCAACATCATCGGCCTCTTCTCGGGCGGCGTCGTTGACGAGGACTTCCTCGAGGAACTCGAATACGCGCTGATTTCGGCCGACGTCGGCGTCGAAACGTCCTCGCGTATCTTAGAGCGGCTTCGCGACGACATTAAGCTCAAGGGCCTCAAGACCCAGGACGAAGTGCGCCGCGCGCTGCGCGACGAGCTCGTGAAGATTCTCGAGCCCGCTGAGGGGACCCTCGACCTCTCGCGCGCCAAGCCGACCGTGATCATGATGTGCGGCGTCAACGGCGCCGGCAAGACCACCTCCATCGGCAAGCTCGCCAAACGCTTCTCCGACGACGGACGAAGCGTTCTGCTCGCCGCGGGCGACACGTTCCGCGCCGCCGCGCGCGAACAACTCGCCGTCTGGGGCGAACGCAACCGTGTCGAGGTGATCTCGCAGACGGGCGGCGATCCGGCCGCCGTGGTCTACGACGCCGTTGCGGCGGGCCGCGCCCGCGGCATGGACGTCGTGATCGCCGACACCGCCGGGCGTCTGCCCACGCAGACCAACCTGATGGAGGAGCTCGGACGCATCCGCCGTTCGCAGGAAAAGGCGATGGCGGGCGCCCCACACGAGGTGATCCTCGTGGTGGACGGCACGAACGGTCAGAACGCGATCGCGCAGGTGAACGCCTTCGACTTGTTCGCACACCTCACGGGCCTCATCATTACGAAGCTCGACGGCACCGCCAAGGGCGGCGTCCTCGCGGCGATCAGCGCCATGCGCGGCGACCGGCCCCTGCCGATCTACTACATCGGTGTGGGCGAAAAGCTCGAGGACCTGCAGCCCTTCAAGGCGCGCGATTTCGCCAACGCACTCGTGGGACTTGAACAAGATCAGTGATGTGCGGGGCGGCCGAGCCGCCCGCGCACGGACGCCTCATCTCAGAGGGGACACACATCATGCTACTTGGCGCCGTTGACCTCGGCAGCAACAGCTTCCGCGTGGAGATCGGCCGCGTGGAGGGAGACCGCATCCTCACGCAGAGCTACTGGAAGGAGACCGTCCGTCTCGCCGGCGGCTTCGACAAGGCGGGCGCGCTCACGCCGGAAATCCAGGCTCGGGCGCTCGCCGCGCTCGCGCGCTTCCACGAGCGCCTCGCGGGGCTGCCTCCCGAGCGCGTGCGCGCCGTCGGCACCCAGGCGATGCGCATCGCGACGAACGCCGCGGAGTTTCTGCGCAAGGCCGAAGAGACGCTCGGCTACCGCATCGACATTCTGTCGGGCCATGAAGAGGCGCGCCTCGTCTTCAAGGGCTGCGCGCAGACGCTGCCGCGCAGCGAGAAGCGCCGCCTCGTCGTGGACATCGGCGGCGCGAGCACCGAAGTGATCATCGGCCGCGGACTCGATGCGGAGCGCTACGAGAGCTTCCGCATCGGCTGCGTCAACACCTCGATCCGCTTCTTCAGCGACGGGCGCATCACGCAGAAGTCGCTCGAGCGCGCGACCACGGCCTGCGCGGCCGAACTCGAGGAGAGCATCTCCGCCTTCGGCCGCGGGAACTTCGACGAGGCCTACGGGTCCGCGGGCACCTTCGGCGCGGTGAGCGACATCTGCCGCACGCTCGGCTGGAGCGACGGCGAAGTGCGCCCCGAGCACCTCGACAAGCTCCGCAAAATGCTCCTCGAGGCGCACGACATCGGAAGCATCCGCTTCGCGGGCCTCAAGGAGGACCGCCGCGAAGTGATCGCGGGCGGCATCGCCGTCCTTTCGGCCGTCTTCCGCGTGCTCGGCGTCGAGAGCATGCGCCCCGCCTCGGGCGCGCTGCGCATGGGACTTCTCTACGACCTCCTCGGGCGCGTCTCCAACCGCGACACGCGCGACGTCACGATCGAAACGCTCATGGAGACCTCGCGCCTCGACCGCGAGCAGGCCGCGCGCGTCGCCGACCTCACCGAGACGATCTACCGCCGCCTCAAGCCCAAAGCCGACCCCGAAAAGCTGCGCTATCTGCGCTGGGCCGCGCTCGTGCACGAAACGGGCATGATCATCTCCTCGTCGCGCTACCACCGTCACGGCCACTACATCGTGATGAACGCCGACATGCCGGGCTTCAGCCGCCGCGAACAGGACACCATGGCCGCGCTCGTGCTCTCGCAGCGCGGCACGCTCAAGAAGATGGAGCCCTACTTCGGCGAACTGATCTCCAAAGAGGCCGCCGTCGCGCTGCGCCTCGCGGTGATCTTCGCCCACGCGCGCACCGACGTGGAGCTCCCGCTCATGGACTTCACCCGCACCGACGAGGGTCTGCGCATCCGCATCGAGGAGGGCTGGCTCAACGCGCATCCGCTCACCGCGTATCTGCTGCGCGAGGAGTCCGAGGCCTGGGACAAGATCGACGACCATCTGACCGTTGAAAAGTTCTGACCCCGGAGTCCGTCCATGGCCGAAGCGCCGCTTCTTGAACTGCGCCGCGCGAGCGTCGTCTTTGACGGCGCCGCCGCCGCGGACCGCGTCTCCCTCGCCGTCGGGCGGGGCGAGTTCGTGGTGCTGCGGGGCGCCACGGGGAGCGGCAAGAGCACGGTGCTCAAGCTTCTCGCCGGGCTCGTGCAGCCCACCGCCGGCGAAGTGCTCGTCGCGGGCGACCGCGTGGACGAGTTCAACGAAATGGAGCGCCGGTGGCTGCGCCGCTCCATGGGCCTCATGATGCAGGAGGGGCGCCTCCTCGAGGACCGCACGATCCACGAGAACGTGATGCTCCCGGCGCTCGCCGCCGAGGAGAGCTACGCCGAGGCGCGCCGGCGGGGACTCCTTGCGCTCGAAAAGTGCGGCATCGCCGAACTCGCGCCCGCCCTGCCCTCGCGCCTCTCCGCGGGCCAGCGCCAGCTCGCGCTCCTCGCGCGCGCCGTGGTGAACCGCCCCGTCGTGATCCTCGCCGACGAACCCGTCGCGCACCTCGACGAGACGAACGCCGCCGCGCTCCTTGCGCTTCTCGCGGCCTTTGCGCGCGCGGGCGTCACGATCGTCGCGGCCTCGCACGAGGCACTGCCCGTCGCGGGCGCCCCCGTGCGGGAGATCCTCCTTTCGCCCCCGGGCGCCGCGGATGTGAACGAGAACGTGCAATGAGCTTCATCACCTCCCGCCGCTGGGCGCTCGAAGAAACCTTCCGCGGACTGCGCCGCGACGGCGCGCGCTCGCTCTTCGCGCTCCTTCTCGCCGCACTCGCGCTCTTCATCCCGCTCTTCATCGCCGTCGTCCTCTACGGGCTCTCCGAGCCGCTCAGAAGCCTGCCGACCTCGGTCGAACTCACGGTCTTCACGAAGGAGAAGGCCGACGTGCGCACGCTCGCCGACGAAGTGGGCCGCATGCCCTGGGTGAGCTCGACCGAAGTGATCGGCCGCGACGCCGCCCTGAAGGACCTCAACGCCCGCCTCGGGCTCCCCGCATCAACCACCGCGGGCAACCCGCTTCCGGACATCCTCGTGGTCACGCTCTCGTCCGACGCCTCGGCCGCGGACATCGCCGCGGCCGCGAAGCGCATCGAAGCGCTCCCGCAGGTGGACTTCGTCCCCTACGAAGCCTCCTGGCACGAAAAGCTCCGGGCGGTCTCGCGCGCCGTCTGGACGGGGCTCGGGCTCCTCGGCGCGGTGACGGCGCTCCTCGTCGTGCTCGTCCTCGACACGGCGGTCCGCATGACCACGCTCGCGGCGCGCCCGGAAATGCGCACGCTCTACATCCTCGGCGCGACGCCCTCCTTCGCCGTGCGCCCCTACGCCTGGCGCGGCTTCATCCTGATGGCCTCGGCCGCGGCGCTCTCGCTCGCCCTCGTCCGGGGCGGCATCTTCGTGCTGCAGCCCGCGCTCACCGCGGCCGCCGCCCTCTATGAGGGCGAGCTCGTCCTCGCGCTGCCGCCCGCCCTCTGGTGCGCCGGGTTCGTAGCCGCAGCGGCCTTCTGCGGCAGCCTCGTCGCGGCCTTCGCCGCCCTTTCGGCCTGGGGAAGCATCCGGCGCGAGCGCGGACGCTGACGGGCGGTTGCACTTCGTCACTGCGGCCTTGCGCCGGGAAGTGCTATCTTCGGTGCGCACCGCATTCACCTCCGCCGCCCGCACCCATGACCAAAACGCCCGCCCTTGAACCGACCGACACCGACGACTCCGACGCCGAAGCGCTCGACGGCGGACCGCTCGAGCTCGAGGACGACGAGACGGACGAAGACGAGGACGAGGACGACGCGCCCCGCAGCACGTACCTCCCAACGGCGCCCGCTCAGCGCGGGCTCGTGCCCTACAAGCCCGCGGGACTCCCCGTTCCCGCCTCGGGGCTCGGCGACCTGCAGTCGTTCCTGCGCGCCGCGGAGGCCGCGCCGATGCTCTCGCCCGAAGAGGAGCGCAGCCTTGCCATTGAGCTGCGCGACAAGAACGACGTCGCCGCGGCGCAGAAGCTCGTCCTCTCGCACCTGCGGCTCGTGATCTCCATCGCCCGGCGCTTCCTCGGGTACGGTCTGCCCTACGCGGACCTCATTCAGGAAGGTAACATCGGCCTCATGAAGGCCATCCGCCGCTACGACCCGGACCGGGGCGTGCGGCTCATGACCTTCGCGCAGCACTGGATCCGCTCGGAGATCCAGGAGTACATCATCCGCAACTGGCGCATCGTGAAGCTCGCAACCACGAAGAACCAGCGCAAGCTCTTCTTCAACCTCCGCCAGCTCAAGGAGGACAGCCAGGCAGCGCTCACCAACCAGGAGGCCCAGCGCATCGCGCTCACGCTCGACGTCAAGCCCAAGGAGGTGCTCGACATGGAGGAGCGCATGTACGGGCAGGAGACGTCGCTCGACGCCCCCTCGGACCAGGACGACGACAACTTCTCCCCCTCGGACTGGCTCTCGCGCAAGAGCGACGAGCCCGAGGCGATGCTCGAGGAGGAGGACCGCCAACGGCTCGAGGGCGAAGGACTATCCCGGGCGCTCGCCGCGCTCGACCCGCGCAGCCGCCGCGTGATCGAGGCGCGCTACCTCCACACGGACGCCGAAGGCAACGCCAAGCCCGTCACGCTCTCGGCGCTCGCCGCCGAGTTCGGCGTGTCGGCCGAACGCGTGCGCCAGATCGAAAAGCTCGCCCTCAAGAAGCTGCGCGGCGAACTCGCCGGCCAGGATCCGTTCTGAGCCCCGCCGCCATCCCTCACCCTTCACCCCGACCCGCCCGCCGACATGTTCAACGTCGTCCTCGTCCACCCTGAAATTCCCCCCAACACCGGCAACGTGATCCGCCTCTGCGCCAACACGGGCGCGGCCCTGCACCTCGTGCGTCCCCTGGGCTTTTCGCTCGAGGACAAGCACATGAAGCGCGCGGGTCTCGACTACTGGGAGTACGCGACGCTCAAGATCCACGACTCCTTCGAGGCGTTCCTCGAGAGCGAGCGACCCGATCCGGCGCGCATGTTCGCGATGACGACCAAGGGCTCCGCGGTCTTCTCGACCCTCGCCTTCCGCCCGGGCGACTGGTTCGTGTTCGGCTCCGAAGGCTCGGGACTGCCCGAGGAGATCCGCGCGCGGTTTCCCGCCGGACAGCGCATCCGGCTGCCGATGCGGCCCGATAACCGCTCGCTCAACCTCTCCAACGCCGTCGCCGTGACGGTGTTCGAGGCCTGGCGGCAGCAGGGCTACGCGGGCGGCGTCTGAGGTCGCCCCTGGAAAAACGGAAACGGCGCCCCCGCTGCTGGGACGCCGTTTTCCGTGAGGCGCGCCGAAAGCTCAGAGATCCTTGTCGATCTTGTGCTCGATCGCGTAGATCGCGGCCTGCACGCGCGAGGAAAGGTTGAGCTTCCTCAGGATGCTCTGCACGTGCACCTTCACGGTGGACTCGGCGAGGTTGAGCGCGCGGGCGATCTCCTTGTTCGAGACGCCGCGGGCGAGCCAGGCGAGCGTCTGGCGCTCGCGCCGCGTGAGCACCGCCGGGTCCTGTCCCTGGGCGGGACGCGTGCGCCCGGCCTCCGGATCGGCGAGGCGGTTGACGAACTTCGTCATCATCTGCGGCGAAATCACGCTGTCGCCGTTGTAGGCCGCGCGGATGGAGCGCAGCAGGAAGTCCTGGTCGATCTTCTTGAGGAGATAGCCGCGGGCGCCGAGCTTGAGGCACTCGCCGAGGGTTTCGCAGTCCTCGCTCACGGTGAGCATCAGCACGGCGAGGTCGGGGTGCGTCTCGCGGATCTGCTCGAGCGCCTCGCGGCCGTTCATGCTCGGCATGTCCACGTCGAGGAGCACCACGTCGGCGTCGACCTGCTCGACGAGCTTGACGCCCTCAAGGCCGTCGCTCGCCTCGCCGACCACTTCAAAGTCGGACTGGCGCTGCAGCAGCGCCTTGACGCCGCTGCGGAAAAGAGTGTGGTCGTCGATGAGCAGGATGCGGATCATGTTGTTTTGTTCCTTTGTTGCCGGCTCCGGGCGCTGACGCGCGCCGAGGTGCGGATCTTCCTCGTATCTAGTCATTCTACAAAGGGCGGCGCATCAACCTCATCCTACGAAAGTCGAGGTTTGCCCTTCGAAGGAGGGAGCGGCGCATGAAAAAGGCCGGCGGCGCACCCCGCGCGCTCTGCGCGGGGTCGGCGTCCTGCCGGCCCTTTCACCGCGCCCCTTTTCGCAGCGGGGCGCGCGTCCCGGAAGCGGATCAGTTCGCCGCCTGCGGGTTCTGCTGGGCTTCAGCCTGGGCCTGGGCGAGACGCTGCTGGTAGAGCACTTCGAAGTTCACCTCGGGCAGATGCACCGGCGGCACGTTGGCGCGAGTCATCAGGTCGGCGAGGTTCGCACGAAGGTACGGGTAGACCATCGACGGGCAGAGCACGTTCGTGACGTGCTGCAGCGGTTCGGCGGGAATGCCGTGGATCGCAAAGATGCCGGACTGGCGGCCTTCGACGAGGATGATCACCTTGTCCGACGGGGTCTTCACGGTGATCGTGCCGCGAACGGTGACGTCGTAGAGGTCCGTCTGGATGAGGCGCTGGCTCACTTCAAACTGGATGTCCACCTGCGGGGCGGCCTCCTGAGCCTCCATCAGGATCTCCGGCGCGTGGGGCATTTCGAGGGACGCGTCCTTCAGGTAGCAGCGCTGCAGTTGGAAGACCGGCTGATCGTCCTGGGCGGGCTGCTGGTCCTGGGGCTGCTGAGCCGCTTCGGCTCCCTGCACGTTTTCGTTTTCGGCCATTTCTGTTCCTTTTTCAGGCTGATTGAGCGCGTCCGCTGCGGCGGGACGCGCCGGATTGAATTCGATGGGCGGACCCCGTTCTCCGGAGCCGCATGTTCCTACATATGGGGGCGGTGCGCTCAGTATTCAAGCGGCAGTTTGTCGCGGGTCCAGCCGACGAGGCCGTTCTCGAGGACGTAGACGTTGCCGTAGCCGATGCCGCGCAGGAGCTTCGAGGCGGCCGCGGCCATGTTGCCCGAGTTGTCAACGAGCAGGATCGTGCGCTCCTTGGGGAGCTCCGCGAGGCGGCCCTGGATGGTCGTGGCGGGGATGTTCACCGAGCGGGCGATGCGCACCTTTTTGAAGTCCGATTCGCCGCGGACGTCCACCACCATGGCGTTCTGCTTGTTGATGAGCTGCACGGCCTGCTCGGGCGAGACCATCGGCCCGTAGCGGCGGCGGTTGAGAAGCGGCAGTGCGAGCGAGCCGCCCGCGATGAGCGCGATCAGGATGAGAAGTGCGTTCTGAACGAGAAACTGAGACATTTCAAAGAAAAAAGTCGGAGGCGGCGAAATTGCCGCAAAGCTAAAATTATAAAAGGGGGCGGCCCGCAGGACCGCCCCTCTTTTCCCTCATGCTCCGCCCGGGAAGCGTCCGCCTCGTGTCCAGACTCTCCACCCTTCTTCTTCCGCTCGTTCTCCTCGCGCTCTCTGCGGGAGGCGCCGGAGCCGCTCCGGGCGCCACGGCGCAGCAGAAGGCGCGCGCCGAGACGCAGAAGGCGAGCGTGGAGAAGCGCATCTCGGACATGCAGAAGGCCCTTTCGGCGCGCGAGGCGGAGAACGAAGCCGCTAACGACGCGCTCAAAAAGGCCGACCAGGCGATTTCGGACGCCAACCGGCGGCTGCGTTCGCTCAAAAGCGAACGCGAGAAGATCGAGAGCCGCCTCGCGGAGCTCAGAAGCGACGGCCGCACGGTCGGCCGCGACCTTTCCGGCGCCGAGGCGCTACTCGGACAGATCGTGCGCGCACAGTACCTCCACGCGCAGCGCCACACCTGGCAGTCCCTGATCGAGGGAGGCAACCCCAACGAGCTCTCGCGCACCGCCGCGGCGCTGCGCTACCTCTCGCTCGCGCAGATCCGCACCGCCGCCGCCCTCGAGGAGGAGAAGTCCCGCATCGACACCGTCTCGCAGGAAACCCGGGCGCGGCGCGCCGAACTCTCGCGCATCGCCCGCGAGGAGGAGGACAACCGCCGGCAGCTCATGAAGGAGAAGAGCGACCGGCAGGAGGCCGTCAGCCGCCTCTCCAAGGACATCGCCACGCAGCAGGCCGCAATCGAGAAGCTCCGGAAGGACCAGGCGCGGCTCGAGAACCTCGTCGCCGAGATCGACCGGCGGCTCGAATCCGAACGGGCCGCCGCCGAGGCCGCCCGCCGCCGCGAGGCCGAACGTCAGGCCGCCGCGCAGACGAAGAAGCCCGTGGCGCCCCTGCCCGCCGGAAACTTCGCGCAGATGAAGGGGCGCCTCGTGCAGCCCGTCGCGGGCCGCATCACCGCTTCCTACGGCAGCCGCCGCACGGGCTCGGCCCTCTGGCAGGGCATCCTCATCTCGGCCCCTGAAGGCGCCGAGGTCTCGGCGTGCGCCGCGGGCCGCGTGGTCTTCTCGGACTGGCTGCGCGGCTACGGCAACCTCCTCATCATCGACCACGGCGGCACCTACATGTCCGTCTACGCGAACAACGAGTCCGTGCTCAAGAACGTGGGCGACCGCGTGAAGGCGGGCGAGACGGTCGCCACCGTCGGCACCTCGGGCGCGAGCGACGCGCCCGGACTCTACTTTGAAATCCGTTACAAGGGCAAGCCCGTCAACCCTCAGCCGTGGCTCGCCAAATAGACGAAAATAGCCCGCTCCGCGGCGGGCCCTCTGCCAAACGTTTTTTTTTGAAATGAAACTCCGTCTTCTCTCCCTCTTCGTCGCCGGCGCCTGCGCCGGCGTGCTCGCAAGCGTGGGCTTCCAGGCCTATGCCGAAAAGAACTCCGCCGACGAGCTCCCGCTGCAGGAGATCCGGCAGTTCACGAGCGTCTTCAACGCCGTCAAGGACTACTACGTGGACGACGTGAGCGACAAGGAGCTCCTTGAGTTCGCCGTCGAGGGCATGGTGAGCGGACTCGACCCGCACTCGTCCTTCCTCGACCCCGAGGGGTTCGAGGACATGAACGAGGCAACCCACGGCGCCTTCGGCGGCCTCGGCATCGAGGTGACCAAGGACGCCTCGGGCGTGCGCGTGATCTCGCCGATCGACGACACGCCGGCGGCGCGCGCGGGCATCCGCGCGGGCGACATCATCACGAAGATCGACGGCGAGGCGACGGCCGAGCTCACGCTCGAGGAGGCCGTCAAGCGCATGAGGGGCGAACCGAAGACGAAGATCCGCCTCGAAGTCGCCCGCAAGGGCGAGATGAAACCGCTGCAGTTCTCGCTCGAGCGCGCCATGATCAAGACGCAGTCCGTGCGCATGAAGGAGCTCTCCGACGGCGTGGGCTACATCCGCATCTCGCAGTTCCAGGAGCGCACGGCCGAAGATCTCGCCCACTCGCTCAACAAGCTCGAGAAGAGCGGGCACCTCAAGGGGCTCGTGCTCGACCTGCGCAACGACCCGGGCGGACTGCTGCAGGCCGCGATCGGCGTGTGCGCGGCGTTCCTGCCCGCCAACGCCGACATCGTCTCGACGAAGGGCCGCACGCCGCAGTCCGACTACGTCTTCAAGGCGGTCGAATCCGACTACCGCTCGGGCGACGCCGTGAAGGCGCTCGCCGAGCTCACGCCCAAGGCGAAGACCGTCCCGATCGTCGTGCTCATCAACTCCTCCTCGGCCTCCGCCTCGGAAATCGTCGCCGGCGCCCTGCAGGACCACAAGCGCGCGGTGCTCCTCGGCGACCGCTCCTTCGGCAAGGGCTCCGTGCAGACCATCCTGCCGATGAGCTTCGGAGGGAAAACCGTCGGCGTGAAGCTCACCACGGCGCGTTACTACACCCCGTCGGGGCGCTCCATCCAGGCCCGCGGCATCGAGCCCGACCTCTACGTGGACGACACGCCGAAGGGCAACTATCCGACCTTCCAGGTGCGCGAGGCGGACCTTGCGCACCACCTCGCCAACCAGCAGAAGGCGGGCGGCAAAACCGACGAGCTGCCCTACGACGACAACGACGAGACGAAGTCGCCCGACTGGAACTACATCTTCGGCGACGACCGCGACTGGCAGCTCACGCAGGCGCTCAACAGCCTCGCCGGCCGCGATGTCGTCCGCTCGAAGTACCGCGGACAGCCCCTGTCGGTGGTGAAGAAGCTGCGCGCCGAGGAGCGCGCGAAGGCCGAAGCCGAAAAGGCGAAGGACGGCGCCGAAAAGAAGACTCCCGCCGCGCAGCAGTAGCTGCCCCCCTGCCAACGGCTCCGGCTTGTCCGCCCTCAGGGCGGTTCGGAGCCGCTTTCCATTTTGAGGAGGCATCCCCCGATGCTCAACGACGACGAACGCTTTGAAGCCATCCGCGAACGTGTTTCACGCCAGATGAAGATCGCCGAACTCGGCGAAGCGGGCGAGCGGCGCATCGCCGCAGCCCACTTTCTCGTAATCGGCGCGGGCGGACTCGGCTCGCCCGCACTCATCTACCTCGCCGCCGCAGGCGCCTGCCGCATCACGGTGGTCGATCCCGACGAGGTGTCGGAGAACAACCTCTCGCGCCAGATCCTCCACGACGTGGCTTCGATCGGCCGCAACAAGGCCGAGAACGCCGCCCGCGAGCTCGTCCGCTGGAACCCGCAGGTCGAGGTCGCCGCCGTCGCGCGCCGCATGAACACGGTCGAGGACCTCGCGCCCCTCGTCGCCGAGGCGGACGTCGTGCTCGACTGCTCGGACAACCTCGCGACGCGTCAGCTCGTCAACCGCGCCTGCCTCGCCGCACGCCGCCCGCTCGTCTTCGCCGCCGCCGTGAAATTCTCCGGCCAGGTGACGGTCTTCGACTTCCGCAACCCCGACTCGCCCTGCTACCGGTGCCTCTTCGAGGAGGACGACGCCGCGAACGACGAGAAGGCCTCGACGCTCGGCGTCTTCTCGGGCCTCACGGGCACCGTGGGTCTGCTGCAGGCGACCGAGGCGCTCAAACTCGCCGCCGGCATCGGCCGGCCGCTCGTCGGGCGCCTCCTGATGATCGACCTCCTCAACATGGAGATGCGCGAGATGAAGTGCCGCCGACGGGCGTCGTGCCCGTGCTGCGGCGGCCGCTGAGCACGCCTCAGATCCCCTCGGGGAGCGCCGTCCAGGCGAGGGGCCGCCCCGCGGCGCCGAGCTCCGCAAGGACGTCCGCTCCCTTCTTCGCGCCGGCGCCGAGAAGCGCCGCTTCAGGCGCGACGGCCGCGAAGACGCGCGCCGAAAGGCCCGCGAGGAGCGCCGAAGCGCCCGACGGCTCGGCGTCGAAGTACCGCACCGGCGCGTCGTCGCCGAGTCCGGCGAGCTGACGGGCGACCTTCACCGCGTCGGTGAGGTCCCCGAGACGGTCAACCAGGCCGATTTTCTGCGCCTGCGCGCCCGTCCAGACGCGCCCCTGCGCCACCGCCTCGATCTCCTCGGGCGTCCGGCCGCGGCTCTTCGCCGCAAGCGCCTTGAAGCGCTCGTACGTGCGCGCCACCCCGGCGGAGAGCACCGCGCGTTCGGCCTCATTGGGCCGGTGAAGGGGCGAGCCGAAGTCGGCGAGCGGCCCCGTGCGGTAGCCGCCCGCGCCGACGTCGAGCTTCTCGAGCGCGCCCGCCGCATCCGGAAGCACGCTGAAGACGCCGATCGAACCCGTGAGCGTGAGCGGATCGGCGACGATCCGGTCCGCGCCGAGGCTGATCCAGTACCCCCCGGAAGCGGCCATGTCGCCCATGCTCACCACCACCGGAATGCCCCGGGCCCGGACGGCCTCGAGCTTCTCGCGGATCGACTCCGAGGCGATCGCGTCGCCCCCCGGACTCGAGAGGCGCAGCACGAGCGCGCGCACGCCGAGGGCGCCCGCGGCGCGCTCGATGCGCTCGTTGAGCTCGTCGGGGCTGATCCCCGCGCCGCGGCCCGAGGCGACGGCGCCCTGCGCGAGCACGACGGCGACGCCCGGCGCGCCGCGCTCGGCCGTCGCCCGAGCGGCGAGATAGTCGAGGTGCCCGATGCGCTTCAGGCGCTTGACGTCGCCCCCTTCGGCAAAGCGCCGCGCGAGCTTCTTCTCAAACCCGTCGCTCGTGAGGAGGTCGGTGACGAAGCCCGCCTTCTTCGCGTACTCAGCGGGGTCCGCCCCCGCTTGGAGCGCCGGCGTCAACCCCTCGAGGTACTTGTCGAGCGCACCGGGCATCTGTCCGCGCGCCTTCGCGAGGTCGTCGGAAAAGCCCCGCCAGGCGTCGTCGATCCAGCTCTTCTGCGCCTCGAGGTTGTCCTCCGACGGTGCGCGCCGCGTGAAGACCTCCGGCGCGCTCTTGTAGGCGCCCGCCTTGAAGACGTTCACGCCGACGCCGAGCCGCTCGAGCAGACCGCCCCAGTAGAGCGCCGATCCCGAAAGCCCCTTGAAGAGGACCGAACCCATCGGATGGAGCGAGATTTCGTCGGCGTGGGCCGCCGCGGCGTACTGCGCCTGCGTGAAGCTCCCGCCCCAGGCGTAGATCGGCCGGCCCGTCGTCGTGCGGAAGTGGTCCACCGCGCGTCCGATCGTGCGCGCCGAGGCGAGTCCGAGCGTCTCGAGCTCCTCGGTGCGGATCTCCACGCCCGCAACGTCCGGATCGGTCTCGGCGCGCTCGAGCGCGGCGACGACGTCCGAGAGGCGCGTGGCGGGCCTGCCGTCGCGCAGCAGCCCCCGTACGTCCGTCGGGAGCGCACGCATCGGGTCGCTCTCCACGACAGCGCCCCTCAGGTCGATCACGAGCACGGCGCCCGGCTCGACCGCCGGGCTTGCAGGCTCAGCCCAGTACCAGAGCGCCGCAAGGGCGACGAGAAGGCCGTAGAAGAGAACGTTCAGGCAGAGCCGACGCAGAAAGTCGAGCGCCCTGCCGAGCCACCGCAGGAAGGTCATTTTTCAAATCCTTTGTTGCGCCCGAAACGGCGCGCGAGTTCGCCTACGTCGCGGACGACGACGTCCACGGCCGGATGCGCGGCCG
>NZ_DAVZJY010000021.1:0-10457 GCF_052272535.1 Sutterella sp.
CTCCGCGCGGAGCTCCCCCGCGACGGAGCGGCCGGGCCGCAGCGCCGCGGGTTCGGACTTGCGGGCGGCGGCTTTGGGAAACGCCCGTCCGCCCGCGGGGCGGAAGGCCTCGTCCTCGGTCATCGGACCTGCCGGCGGATCAGTCGTAGCCCAGAGTCTTGAGCGCCTTCACGTCGTCGGACCAGCCGCGGCGCACGCGCACCCAGACTTCGAGGTGCACGGGGCAGCCGAGCTGCTCGGCGATGTCGGCGCGCGCCAAGCGCGAGATCTCACGGAGCTTCGCGCCCTTTTCGCCGATCACGATCGGCTTGTGGCTCTCGCGGTCCACGATCAGGGTGGCGATGATGTCGGCCGAGCGCTTCCCGTTTTCTTCGGTCTCGACCCACTTGTCGATCGTCACGGCCGTGCCGTAGGGAAGTTCGTCGCCGAGGAGCCGGAAGGCCTTCTCGCGGATCGTCTCCGCGGCGAGGAAGCGCGGCGAACGGTCGGTGTAGAGCTCCGGATCGAAGTAGGGAATGCTCTCCGGGAGGAGCTTCTTAATCTCGTTCAGAAGGTCGCTCAACTGACGGTGCTTTTCAGCCGAAACCGGCACGATCGCGGCGAAGGGGAAGCGCCGCATCGAGTCGGCCATCAGCGGCAGAAGCGCGTTGCGGTCCTTCTCGAGGTCGGTCTTCGAGAGGACGAGGATCACGTTCGACGCGTCCTTCGGAATGAGGTTGAGGACCTCGAGGTCCGCCGGGCGCCAGCCGCCCGACTCGATCAGGAGGACGATCGCGTCCACCTCGCCCAGGGTCGAGCGCACCGAGCGGTTCATGCGGCGCGTGAGCTGCGACTTCACCTTGGTCTGGAAGCCCGGGGTGTCCACGAACACGTACTGGGCGTCCTCTTCGGTGAGGACGCCGAGGACGCGGTTGCGCGTGGTCTGGGGCTTCTTCGAGGTGATCGAGACCTTTTCGCCCACGAGCGCGTTGATCAGCGTGGACTTCCCGACGTTCGGGCGCCCCACCACGGCGACGTAGCCGCAGCGGAAGCCTTCGGGGACCTTGAAGGCCGTGGCGGCGCCCGCCGCGGCGAGCATGCGCTCGAAGTCCTGCGGGGCTTCACCCGGTTCTTCGTGGTCGGCATCTTCGGCGAGGTCCTCCTCGAGCGCCGCAGCTTGCGCGGCGGACTCGAGTTCAGCCTGGTCTTCGACTTCGGCGGCGGCCGCCTCGTGCTTCATTTCAGTGTTGGTCATTTCTGAAGGCGCTCCTTGACGGCTTCGAAGGCGGCCTCGGCCGCGGTCTGTTCGGCCGAGCGGCGGCTCGTCGCCTTCCCGGTCGTCACGATCTTCAGGGCGTCGATGCGGCACTCGCACTCAAACGAGCGCTCGTGGGCCGCCCCCATCGTGTGGAGGATGTTGTATTCGGGGCGCGGAAGGTGCTCGCCCTGGAGCAGCTCCTGGAGCCGCGTCTTCGGATCCTTGCTCATCTTCTCGGGGGTGAGCCCCGTGAGGATGGGCTCGTAGAGGCGCAGGATCACGCCCTGCGCGGTCTCGAACCCCGCCTCTCTGAAGACCGCGCCGAAGATCGCCTCCATCGCGTCGGCGAGGATCGAGGGGCGGTGCGTGCCGCCCGTCTTGATCTCGCCTTCGCCGAGGTAGAGGAAGTCCGAAACGGAGATGCGCTGCGCGATCTCGTGCAGCGTCCCTTCGCAGACGAGGTTCGCGCGCACGCGCGAAAGCTCGCCTTCGTTGAAGTGTTTGTCGCGCAGGAAGAGCGCATAGCCGATGACGCAGTTCAAGACCGAGTCGCCGAGAAACTCCAGGCGCTCGTTGTGCTCCGCGGCGAAGCTGCGGTGCGTAACGGCACGCCGCAGCAGCTTCTTGTCGGTGAATTCGTAGCCGATCCGTTCCTCAAGTTGAGACAAGGGCAGCATTTTCTTTCTTTGGTTTTCTGCTTTTATGGTTTCGGGTCCAGAATGAACTTCCGTCGTTCCGGAGTCAGCGGAAGGAGCCGATGCGGCTCATGTCGCCGAAGTTCGCCCAGATGAAGACGGCGCGCCCCACGAGGTTCTCATCGGGCACGAACCCCCAGTAGCGGCTGTCCTCGCTGTTGTCGCGGTTGTCGCCCATGGCGAAGTACTTGCCCGCGGGGACGGTGCAGACGAAGCCGCGGTTGTTGTAGCTGCAGCCCTCCTCCTTCTTCATCACGGCCTGTAGCGGCACCCAACCCGGACGCCGGTGGTCGAGCGCCATCAGGTGCGTGACGCCCGAGAGGTCCTCGTCGCGCTCGTCGAGCGTCACCATCGAGGTCTCGTCGATGAAGTCGCGCGGCTGCGACTGCTTCTGCTCGACGCCGTTGATGTAGAGGACCTTGTCGCGGTACTCCACGCGGTCGCCCGGGACGCCAACGATGCGCTTGATGAAGTCCACGTTCTCGTCCATCGGGTAGCGGAAGACCACGACGTCGCCGCGCTGCGGGCTCCCGACCTCGATCACCTTGGTGTTGAGCACCGGAAGGCGCACGCCGTAGTCGTACTTGTTGACGAGGATGAAGTCGCCCACGTGCAACGTCGGGAGCATCGAGCCCGACGGGATGCGGAAGGGCTCGAAGAGGAAGCTCCTCAGCAGGAAGACCACGAGGATCACGGGAAAGAGCCCCGCGGTGTATTCGAGCCACCAGGGCTGGCGGAGGATCTTCGCGCGCAGCGCCCGAAACTCGTCCGTGACGGACGCTTCGCCGCGCCCGAGGGCCTCGCGGTTCGCGGCTTCGAAGGCCGAGGCGGCCGCCTCGGCCTTCTTCTTGCGGGCCGGGAGGAACGTCACGCGCTCGAGCACCCAGAAGACGCCCGTGACGACAGTGAGGAGGAAAAGAATCAGAGCGAAGTTCATGTCGTTCTTCTCAGCGAAGTGAGTGTCCGCGGGTCCGGAGGTCGTCCGGTCCCGCGGTCGGGGATTACTTGTCTTCCGTCTGCAGGATGGCGAGGAACGCCTCCTGCGGGATCTCGACGCTGCCGACCTGCTTCATGCGCTTCTTGCCGGCCTTCTGCTTCTCGAGGAGCTTGCGCTTGCGGGTGATGTCGCCGCCATAGCACTTCGCGAGCACGTTCTTGCGCAGCGCCTTGACGTTCTCGCGGGCGATGATGTTCGCGCCAATCGCCGCCTGGATCGAGACCTCGTACATCTGGCGCGGAATGAGACTCCGCAGGCGCTGCACGAGCTCGCGCCCGCGCGGGACGGCGTTCGAGCGGTGCATGATCGCCGAGAGGGGATCGACCTTGTCGCCGTTGATGAGCACATCCACGCGCACGACGTCGGCCGCGCGGTACTCCTTGAACTCATAGTCCATCGAGGCGTAGCCGCGGGTGAGGGACTTCATGCGGTCGAAGAAGTCGAGGACGATCTCGGCGAGCGGCAGGTCGTACGTCAGATGCACCTGGCGCCCGTGGTAGGCGAGGTTCGTCTGCACGCCGCGCTTCTCCTGGCAGAGCTTCATCACGGCGCCCACGAATTCGTTCGGCACGAAGATCGTCACGGTGTCCACGGGCTCGCGGATCTCCTCGATCTTGTCCACGGGCGGGAGCTTCGAGGGGTTCTCGACGTGGATCACTTCGCCGTCGGTCATCAGGACCTCGTAGACCACCGACGGGGCGGTCGTGATGAGGTCCATGTTGTATTCGCGCTCGAGGCGCTCCTGGACGATGTCCATGTGGAGGAGCCCAAGGAAGCCCGCGCGGAAGCCGAAGCCGAGCGCCTGGGAGCTCTCGGGCTCGAAGCGCAGCGCCGCGTCGTTGAGCTGGAGCTTCGTCAACGCATCACGCAGCGCGTCGTACTGGTTCGACTCCACGGGGAAGAGGCCCGCGAACACCTGGGGCTTCACGGCTTTGAAGCCGGGGAGCGGCTCCTCGGCTGGGCGCTGGGCGAGCGTCACCGTGTCGCCCACGCGGGCGTGCTTGAGCTCCTTGATGCCGGCGATCACGAAGCCCACCTCGCCCGCGGAGAGCGACTCGCGGGTCTTGCTCTTCGGCGTGAAGACGCCGACCTGCTCGACGAGGTGCGTCGCGCCCGTCGCCATCAGTTGGATCTTGTCCTTGGGGCGGATCGCGCCGTTCACGACGCGCACGAGCATCACGACGCCCACGTAGTTGTCGAACCACGAGTCGATGATGAGCGCCTGGAGGGGCGCCTCGGGGTCGCCCTTCGGGGGCGGCACGTCGCGCACGACGCGCTCGAGGATCTCGTCCACGCCCATGCCGGTCTTCGCCGAGCAGGGAATGGCGTCCGTCGCGTCGATGCCGATCACGTCCTCGATTTCCTCGGCGGCGGCCGTCGGATCGGCGCTCGCGAGGTCCATCTTGTTGAGGACGGGGATCACCGTCACGCCGAGGTCGATCGCTGTGTAGCAGTTCGCCACCGTCTGCGCCTCGACGCCCTGCGTCGCGTCCACGACGAGAAGCGCGCCTTCGCAGGCCGAAAGCGAGCGGCTCACCTCATAGGAGAAGTCCACGTGCCCCGGGGTGTCGATGAGGTTGAGTTCATAGACCTCGCCGTCCTTCGCCTTGTAGCGCAGCGCCGCGGTCTGCGCCTTGATGGTGATGCCGCGTTCGCGCTCGAGGTCCATGCTGTCGAGCACCTGCTCGCTCATTTCGCGCTCGGAGAGGCCTCCGCAGCGCTGGATCAGTCGGTCGGCAAGCGTGGACTTGCCGTGGTCAATGTGGGCGATGATCGAAAAATTACGGATGTTCTGCATCGTCGATGTAAGTGTTCGGCGGGGCGTCCGCAGTGTCGGAGCGCCGCGCGGAGATTCGGTGCGCGGCGCGGATGGAGGTGGGCGCGGAGACGGCCGGACCGGCTTTCAAGGAGGTCCTGCGGCCTTCCGGGCGGATGAGCGGAATTTTCCCCGGAATCGATGATTTTAGCCGAGAGCGGGCGCGGGCATTTGCCCTCGGGCGCACGCGCGCGGCGTGGATCTCCTTCAAAACATTTCGGGCGCGGTCCACCTCGTGAGGGAGCCGCGCCCGATCCGTTGCGCCGCGTGAGCTCCCCTCCGCGGAGGAGCTCACGGGAGAGGCGTCATTCCGTCCAGCGCTTGTAGATCACCGTCGAATTCGTGCCGCCGAAGCCGAAGGAGTTCTTCATCGCGGCGCGGATTTCCATCCTGCGCGCGCCTTCGGAGCAGAAGTCGAGCCCGGCGCAGGCTTCGTCCACGTTTTCGAGGTTGATGGTCGGGGGCGAGACCTGTTCGGCGACCGCCATGATCGAGAAGACGGACTCGACGCCGCCAGCGCCGCCGAGCAGATGACCCGTCATCGACTTCGTGGAGTTGACGACGAGCTTCGAGGCGTGGTCGCCGAAGACTTCGCGGATCGCCTTCACTTCGTTGGCGTCGCCCACCGCCGTGGAGGTGCCGTGGGCGTTGAGGTAGTCGATGTCCTCGGGCTTCATGCCGGCGTGACGGAGCGCCATGCGCATGCAGCGCACGGGGCCGTCGGTCGCGGGCGTCGTGATGTGGTGCGCGTCGCCCGAGAGGCCGTAGCCCACGACCTCGGCGTAGATCTTCGCGCCGCGGGCGCGCGCATGCTCGAGCTCCTCAAGGACGAGGACGCCGGCGCCCTCGCCCATCACGAAGCCGTCGCGGTCGCGGTCGAAGGGGCGCGAGGCCTTCTCGGGCGCGTCGTTGCGGCGCGAGAGCGCGTGCATCGCGTCGAAGGCGCCGATGCCGAGCTTGCAGACGGTGGATTCCGCACCGCCCGCGATCATCACGTCCGCGTCGCCGCGGGCGACGATGTAGGACGCCTCGCCGATCGCATGCAGACCCGTCGAGCAGGCCGTGACGTGGGCGATGTTCGGGCCCTTGAGGCCCTTCATGATGGCGAGCTGGCCCGAGATCATGTTGATGATGCAGCCGGGGATCATGAAGGGGGAGATGCGGCGCGGACCGCGCTCGACCATCGCGTTGTTGTTCGCGCAGATCATCTCGAGGCCGCCGATGCCCGCGCCGATCGCGACGCCCACCATCGGCGCCTCCCCCTCCGTGACCTCAAGGCCCGAATCCTCGAGCGCCATCAGGCCGGCGGCGACGCCGAAGTGCACGAAGCGGTCGAAGCGCCGCATCTCCTTCACGCCGAGGTACTTCGACGCGTCGAAGTCCTTCACCTCGCCGGCGATCTGGCAGCCGAACTCCGAGGCGTCAAAGGAGGTGATGCGGTCGATGCCGCTCTTTCCCGCAAGGGCGTTCGCCCAGCTCGTCTTCAGGTCGGCCCCGAGCGGGGAAATCATGCCGAGACCGGTCACAACAACACGGCGGTTCATCATCTCAAAATCACTCCGTTCATCGACCGAGGCGCGCTTCCCTTTGCAAGGCCTCGGAATTCTGGATTAGCGCAAAGCCGCGAGACCGCGGCCTCCGCATGCAAAGCGGGACTCGTCTCCGAGTCCCGCCCTTTTGTTTCGCTCACGGGTCCGGCGCTCCTCTGCGGAGGCGCCCCGGCCCTGCCGTCATGAATTACTTGTTGACGGCGGCCTTCACGAAGTCGATGGCCTGCTGAACCGTGCGGAGGTTCTCCTGCTCGGTGTCGGGGATTTCGATGCCGAAGGCGTCCTCGAGGGCGAGCGACATTTCAACGGTGGTCAGGCTGTCGGCGCCGAGGTCTTCAATGAAGGAGGACTCGTTCTTGATGTCCTCTTCCTTGATGCCGAGCTGTTCAGCGATGATCTTCTTGACCTTCTGTTCGATTTCGTCCATTTTGTTCTTCACTCCGTAAGGGGGTTGATCTCTCGTAAAGGGTACCCCGTGCTCAGGAGCATGCAGGGTTGAAAAAAGGATTAGCGGTTGATTTTAGCAGAGGCCGGCGGCCGTCATGCGCCAATCACTAACCCATAAACATTCCGCCGTTCACATGAAGCGTGACGCCCGTAACGTAGGCGCCCGCGGGGGAGGCGAGGTAGAGGCAGGCGTTGGCGACGTCATCCGTACAGCCTAGGCGGCCGAGCGCGATCTGCTTCACGAGCGCCTCGCGGTGGGCTTCGGGCAGGTCCTTCGTCATGTCCGTGTCGATGAAGCCCGGGGCGACGCAGTTGACCGTGATGCCGCGCGAGCCGATTTCGCGCGCGAGCGCCTTGGTCATGCCCATCAGGCCCGCCTTGGCGGCGGCGTAGTTCACCTGCCCGGCGTTGCCCATGGCGCCCACGACCGAACCCATCGAGATGATGCGGCCCGAGCGCTGGCGCATCATCGGACGCACGCAGGCGCGCGCGAGCCGGAAGGCGGCGGTGAGGTCGGTTTCAATGACGTCGGCCCAGGCCTCGTCCTTCATGCGCATCACGAGCGTGTCCTTGGTGATGCCCGCGTTGTTGACGAGCACGTCGATGCGGCCCTTTTCCGCCACGACGTCGTCCACGAGCTTCTGCGAGGCGGCCGCGTCGCAGACGTTGAGGACGACGCCGCGCCCGGCGCCGCCGAGGGCGGCCGCGCGCTCGGAAATCGCCGCGGCGCCCGCCTCCGAGGTGGCGGTGCCGACCACGTAGGCGCCCGCCTTCATGAAGGCCTCCATCACCGCCGCGCCGATGCCGCGCGAAGCGCCCGTGACGAGGCACACCTGACCGGCGAGGGCGTCGGCCGCAAAAATCATCTTCTCCATCTCTTCACCTGTTGCTGTCTTGCTGTTTGGAAGGGCGTTCAATCGTGTTCACTCATTCGGCCGCACGGATCTTCTCGAGGGCGGCGGCGAGCGTCGCCTCGTCGGAGAACCCCGTGCAGCGGATTTCGGGCGCGATGCGGCGGATGAGGCCCTGCAGGACCTTCCCCGGACCGCATTCGACGACGTCGGTGACGCCCTGATCGGCCATCGCGCGGATGGTCTTCACCCACTGCACGGGCGAGGCGACCTGGAGCGCGAGGGCGCGGCGGATCGCTTCGGGGTCGCCGTGGGGCGCCGCATCGACGTTCGCGATCACGGGAATCCGGGGCGCGCGGACTACCACTTCGGCGAGGCGCGCCGCGAGCTTCTCGGCGGCGGGCTTGAGCATGCTCGAATGGAAGGGGCCGGAGACGGCGAGCTCGATCGCGCGCCGGCAGCCCTTCGCCTTCACGAGTTCAATGGCCTTGGCGAGCGCGGCCTTCTCGCCCGCGATCACGACCTGACCGGGCGAATTGAAGTTCACCGCCTCGACGGGACCGACCGCGGACGCTTCGCAGCAGCACGCCTCGACGTCTTCGTCGGAGAGCCCGATCACGGCGCACATGCCGCCCACGCCCACGGGGACGGCGGACTGCATCGCCTCGGCGCGGAAGCGCACGAGCCGCACGGCCTCCTCGAAGTCGAAGGCGCCCGCGGCGGTGAGCGCCGAATATTCGCCGAGCGAGTGGCCGGCCATCACTTCCGGCTCCGGACCGCCCGCGGCGCGCCAGGCGTCGTAGAAGGCGACCGAGGTCGTCAAAAGCGCGGGCTGCGTGTTCACCGTGAGGCCGAGCGTTTCCGCGGGCCCTTCGGCGATGAGCTTCGAGAGCGGAAATCCGAGCGCCTCATCGGCGCGACGGACATGGTCCTCGACGACGGCGTTGCCGGCGAAGCCCGAAAGCATCCCGACGGTCTGGCTCCCCTGGCCGGGGAAAACGAATGCGAGGCGCATGAGTGGTTCCTTTGGTACTGAATGATTCTTGACGGAGGTTCTGCGGGACCTCAGCGGTCGGCGCGCCACTTGAGGATCGCCGACCCCCAGGCCATGCCGGCGCCGACCGCCTGCAGCAGCACGAGGTCGCCCGTCTTGACGCGCCCGGCCTTCACGGCCGCGTCGAGCGCGAGGGGCACCGAGGCGGCTGAGGTGTTGCCGTGTTCGCTGACGGTCTTCACCATCGCCTCGTCGGCGATGCCGAGCTTCTTCGCGACCATCGACATGATGCGCAGGTTCGCCTGGTGCGGCACGAAGAGCTTCACTTCCGAGGGCGAAACGCCCGCGAGCTTCGCAACTTCCTCCGCAGACCCCGTGAGGCCGTCCACGGCGAGCTTGAAGACCTGACGGCCGTCCATGTTGATGTAGGGGGAGCCTTCGAGCGTCCCACCCGAGATGCGGGCGGTGAGGCCGAGGACCTTTTCGTCGTGGCGCCCGTCGGCGTACATGCGCGCGGCGAGGATCCCGGGAGCGTCGCTCGCCTCGAGGGCCGCGGCGCCCGCGCCGTCACCGAAGAGGACGCAGGTCGAGCGGTCCCGGAAGTCGATCACCCGCGACATCGTCTCGGCGCCCACGACGATCGCGCGCTTGTAGGGGCCGGCCCGCAGCATCGCGTCGGCGGCGTTCAGGGCGTAGATGAAGCCCGCGCAGACCGCCTGCACGTCGAAGGCCGCGCATCCGGCGCAGCCGAGGATCGACTGCACGCGGGCGGCGGTCGAGGGAAAGACCATGTCGGGCGTGGTGGTGGCGACGATGATGAGGTCCACCGTATCGGGCTCAAACCCGGCGCGCTCCATCGCCTCGCGGGCGGCGGCGGCCGCAAGGCTCGTCGTCGTTTCACCCGCAGCGGGGTCGGCGAAGCGCCGCGCCTCGATGCCGGTGCGCGTGCGGATCCATTCGTCCGTCGTCTCGATGCCCATGGCGGCGAGGCGCCGCGCGAGATCCTCGTTCGTGACGCGCGTCTTCGGAAGCGCGGAGCCCGTCGCCGCAATGCGCGAGTACATGCTCATGTGTGGTCCTTTCCCTGATGTTTTTCTTCAAGCAGAGGATATTACACGGCGCCTCCGGGCTCTAGAGCGGCCGCATGGTAGCCCCAACGGCGTAGCCTTTGCGCATGTCTGCGGGCATGAAAAAAGGGAGCCCCTCTGAGAGACTCCCTTCCTTCGTTCGCGCCGTACGCCGTCGTTCTTCGACTCTTGGCCTTCGAGTCTTCCGCCGGAACGCTCTTCTGATCCTGTGCGTCGAGCTCAATCACCGTGGGGTGCGCGGCATCTTCGCGCGAGGTGACTCAGGTGAGCGGTGCGGTGCTTCGGCGGCGTCAACAAGCCGGACTTATTCGTCCTGCTTCGTCGCGATGACCTTCTTGCCGCGATAGAAGCCGGACGGGCTGATGTGATGACGGCGATGCACTTCGCCGGTCGTCGCTTCGACAGCCGTCGGAGGATTCTTCAAGAAGTCATGAGCACGGCGATTGCCGCGACGGGCGACCGATTTCTTATTCTGCTGAACAGCCATGGCAAACCCCACGTAGGTATAAGCGAGTGTCGAAAAAAATTCTTCCGTGACCAGGCACTCGTTCCAGAACACGGAATTCCATGATTGCACCGCATCTCCCTCAGAGGGACATGCAGCAAGCGGCGGATTTTACCAAATCTTCGGGACGTGCTGCGGTCCGGAAGCGGAAGTTTTTGCATCCGGCCGGGCTGTCCGGCATGACGAAAAGGGGAAGCCCTTCGGCCTCCCCTTTTCTGGAATTCTGGAGCGGGAGACGAGTCTCGAACTCGCGACCTCAACCTTGGCAAGGTTGCGC
>NZ_DAVZJY010000021.1:10557-18996 GCF_052272535.1 Sutterella sp.
TGGAGCGGGAGACGAGTCTCGAACTCGCGACCTCAACCTTGGCAAGGTTGCGCTCTACCAACTGAGCTACTCCCGCATCGCGGCGAACTGGGAAGAACATCCCGAAGGATGTTTGGAGCGGGAGACGAGTCTCGAACTCGCGACCTCAACCTTGGCAAGGTTGCGCTCTACCAACTGAGCTACTCCCGCACTTCCGCGTTCAGCGGAGAATGCGTATTGTACGCCTCTTTTCGGATTTGTCAAGAGCGTCGCGAAAAATTTCCGCGTCGCCCCCTTCAAGCTCCGGGAGGCGGTCCGTCCTCATGTGTTTGGCTTCCGGCTTCGGGAACGCCTCCAGCACCGAGGACGAATGGTCCCAGAGACGGGGGTCGAACCCGTACGCCCTTGTGGGGCGGCGGATTTTAAGTCCGCTACGTCTACCAGTTTCGTCACTCTGGGACCTGTTCAGATCAAAAAAAAGGGGAACTTGATGTTCCCCTCTCTTTTAGTCTGGAGCGGGAGACGAGTCTCGAACTCGCGACCTCAACCTTGGCAAGGTTGCGCTCTACCAACTGAGCTACTCCCGCAGGAATTCTTTTGGAGGCGCGAGGCGGAATCGAACCGCCGTGAACGGATTTGCAATCCGGTGCATGGCCACTTTGCTATCGCGCCGACCAATCTCAATGGAGCGGGAGACGAGTCTCGAACTCGCGACCTCAACCTTGGCAAGGTTGCGCTCTACCAACTGAGCTACTCCCGCACTGAGAAGGGAAATTCTACGGATCCACGGCAATTTGTCAAGGACTTTAGCGCTCCAGTACCCCCGCATTCGCGGGATGTGCGTACCGCTCACTTCAAAGACGCCTGCGACCTCGCCCCCGCCCCTTGAGTTCATTCGACATCCGATGCCTGACCGGGAAGAATCCCGGATGGCCCGCACGCCGCCCGCGAGTGCACGATGTTCCCCCCGAGGGGCTGCACAGCCGGCCCCGTCCCTCAACCATCCCCTTCGAGGCGTCCTCATGAAACGCTCCATTCTCGCCGCCGCCCTCTGCGCCGCCGCAGCATTGACCTCCGGCGCCGCAGCCGCGCTCGACAACACCGTCGCGCCGGAAGTGCGCTCGCTCTCTTTGATCCCGCAGACCGTGATGATCTTCGGGAACTCCTACACCTACTACAACTGCGGATTGTTCGACTACATCTGGGGATTCTCGGGCGCGTCGAAGGACTCCAAGCTCCTCGCCGAAATCTCCACGGCGGCGGGTGCAGGTCTTGACGTCCACGACGTCGGTCGGTTCCTGAAGCCCGCGCCAGGCGGCAGCATCGACCACCTCTTCAAGCCCGTGGACGGCCGCGTCTTCGATGCGGTGATCCTGCAGGCGAACTCGCTCGAGCCGATCGACCCGAAGCTGAGCGCCGGATTCCGCGAGCATGCCCAAAAGCAGATCGCCGCCATACGCGGATTCGGCGCCGAGCCGCTCCTGATGGTGACCTGGGCGAGGAAGGGGCGCCCGGAGATGACGCGCGCCCTCGCCGACACGACGATCACGGAGGCGAACAAGAACCACGTGATGGCCGTGCCGGTCGGTCTCGCCTTCGCCGAGTCGCAGCGCCTGCACCCGGAGATCGAGCTCATCATGCCGGACAACTCCCACCCGACCGCAGCGGGCTCCTACCTCGCCTCCGCCGTGATCTGGTCGTCGCTCAAGCACGAGTCCCTCGAAGGCAACACCTTCCTGGGCGGCTGCGAGAAGCCGCTTTCGCCCGAGACCGCGGCGAAGCTCCAGAAGACCGCCTGGGAGGTCGTGCACACGTTCTTCGGCTGGTAGAAGCTCCACCTCTGAAGATGCGCAGCCGGGAGGCGCCTGCTGACGACGCCTCCCGGTTCAGGAGCGAAAAAAAAGGGATTCTCCGGAGAGAATCCCTTCAAGTCTTGCTTTGCCTCTTCACGAGGCTCCCGGAAGGGGAGCCTCAGAGAGCTGCGTCATTAGAAGATGGCGCAGGCGCCGAAGCCGAGGGCCACCGAGAAGATGATGGCGAGCAGGCCGGGCAGGAAGAAGGCGTGGTTGAAGACGTACTTGCCGATGCGGGTCGTACCCGTGTCATCCATCTGCACGGCGCCGAGGAGCGTCGGGTAGGTCGGGAGGACGAACAGAGCGGAGACGGCGGCGAACGAAGCGACGAGCATGTAGGAGTCGCCCGGGTTCGCGGCGCTGATGCCGAGGGCGGCGACGATGGCCGGGGTGATGGCCTTCGCGGTCGCAGCCTGCGAGTACAGCAGCATGGCGGCGAAGAAGAACACGACGGCGAGGAGGGCCGGGTAGGCGGCGACGGTTTCAGCCGCGAAGCCCTTGATCTGGGCGGTGTGGCCGGACACGAACGTGTCGCCGAGCCAGGCAACGCCGAGCACGCAGACGCAGGCAACCATGCCGGACTTGAAGACCGAGCTGCCGGCGATGTCGCCGAGTTCAACCTTGCAGCAGATCGTCGTGATGGTGGCGACCGTAAGCATGAGGCTCATGATGGCCGCATCGCGAGGAACCACAACGTTCTTGATCAGGCCGACGGCGGGCGAGATGGCGGAGGCGTAGAGAACGACCGCGATGACGCCGATCAGGAAGATCGCAACGGAGCGCTTCGCAAACGGCTTGAGCTGCATCTGAGCGGCGCCATGGGAGAGCTTCACGAGGCCCTTGGCAAGGCGGTCCTTGTAAACCGGGTCGCTTTCGAGATCCATGTTCTGGATCTTCGTCATCACGAAGGCGGTGAGCATGCAGCCGAGGAACGTCGTCACGATCCAGATGCCGAGCAGAGCCGGGTAGGACCAGCCGAACGGTTCAAGGACGCCCGACATGTAGATCACGGCGGCGGAAACCGGGGAGGCCGTAATGGCGATCTGCGAGGCGACGACCGCGATGGAGAGCGGGCAGCACGGACGGATCTTCTGTTCCTTCGCGACTTCGACGATAACCGGGATCATCGAGAAGGCGGTGTGGCCGGTGCCGGCGAAGAGCGTCAGGACGTAGGTGACGATCGGAGCGAGATAGTTGATCTGCTTCGGGTTCGCACGCAGGACACGTTCAGCGATCTGAACGAGGTAGTCCAGGCCGCCGGCGAGCTGCATGCAGGAGATGGCCGCGATCACCGACGCGATGATCAGGATCACGTCCCAAGGAATGTTGCCCGGCTTCATTCCGAGGAAGATGCCGAGAACGAGAACGCCGGCGCCGCCGGCATAGCCGATGCCGATGCCGCCCAAGCGGACACCGAGATAGATCGCCCCCAGAAGGACGATGATCTGAAGTATGAGCATGAAATCCATGATGCCTCCAGGCATGTTGAGATCACTCTCCCCTTCGGCGCAGCCGGTCTTGAAAAACTGGTGGAGCGCCTCGGATTGAGGGCGGGATTTCAATCAGGCTTCCGATTAACCGTCAGCCTCCGGATTGCCGGCATGAGGGCTTTTGATTCCTCATGCCCTCAATCTGGAGGCAGCTGGTGTACGGCAACTCGACGTCCCGCTTTGGTGGTTGAACGTCGGACGTCCTTGCTCAAGGGCGCCCGACGATCTATCCCCTCCGAATCTTGTTTGTTATTTCCCGTTCGGATGGGGCGTTTGAACAGAATTACTGCTCAAACTTCGGGTTGATGAGGTTGTCGTACGTGAAGATCTTGCCCCACTCTTCTTCCGTGAGCATCTTCTTCTCTTCGACGACGATCTGGTGCAGCGACTTGCCGGTGAGGAAGCCTTCGCGGGCGCAGGCGGCGCAGGGCTTGTAGCCGAAGTGCGGCTTCAGAACCGTGACGATGCCAAGGGAGCCCATGACGAGGTCTTCGCAGTGCTTGGCGTTGACGACGATGCCGTCGACGCACTTCTCACGCATGGCGATGCAGGCGTTCGTGAGGACCTTCATCTGCATGTAGAGGGCGAAGGAGATGACCGGCTCCATCACGTTCAGTTCGAGCTGGCCGGCGGAAGCGGCGAGCATGACCGTCGTGTCGAGACCGATGGCGAGGAACGAAGCCTGGTTCGTCACTTCCGGGATGACCGGATTGACCTTACCCGGCATGATCGAGCTGCCAGGCTGGAGCTGCGGCAGAACGATTTCGGAAAGGCCGGTGCGCGGGCCGGAGGCAAGGAGACGGAGGTCGTTGCAGACCTTCGTGAGCTTGACGGAGAGGCTCTTGCAGGCCGACGAGAGGGCGACGTAGGCGCCGCAGTCGGACGTGGCGGCGATCAGATCGTCGCTGTTCTTGAAGTCGATGCCGGTGATCTTGGCAAGGTTCTTGACGGCGAGGGCCGGGTAATCCGGATGAGCCGTGACGGACGTGCCGATGGCGGTGGCGCCGAGGTTGACGATCTTGAGGTGCTTCTGAGCGTCGCGGATGACTTCGATTTCATCCTCGAGCGTCTTGCCCCAGCCGTGGAATTCCTGGCCGAAGGACATCGGGACGGCGTCCTGCAGGTGGGTGCGGCCCATCTTCAGAACGTTCTTGTTCTTCTCAGCCTGAGCGTAGAAGCTCTGGACGAGCTCTTCAACGGCCTTGATGAGGACGTTGGAGCGCATCAGCAGGGAGAGGTGCAGAGCGGTCGGATAGGTGTCGTTCGTGGACTGACCGAAGTTGGCGTGGTCGTTCGGCGAAACCTTCTTGTCGCCCTTCGCGAGGCCGAGGTGTTCGCAGGCGAGGTTCGAGATGACCTCGTTGCAGTTCATGTTGGTCGACGTGCCGGCACCACCCTGGAGCCAGTCGGTGACGAACTGGTCGTTGTACTTGCCGGCGATGAGCTGCTCGGCGGCCCAGATGAGGCCATCGGCGACGTCAGCGGGGATCGTGCCGAGTTCCTTGTTGGCCATCGCGGCAGCCTTCTTCACATAACCGAAGGCCTGGGCGAAGAAAGGCTCCTGGCTCATCGGCATTTCCGTGATGTGGAAGTTCTGCTTGCCGCGCATCGTCTGCACGCCGTAGTAGTCCTCATCAGGAATCTCGAGGGAACCGAGGAAATCGCTTTCAATACGGGACATTTATTGCTCCTCAATATGTCCAATGCGGCAGGCGCATTGCGCGGGCATCCCCGCCCGAATCCGCCACGTCGCTACCAGGGAATCACCCGGCCGGGCCGCCGCTCCTTAGAGCTGCGTTGGTCCGCCCTTCCGGACGATGGAAACCGCTGTGATCAGGAAGTTCTGATGCTACGTGAATATACGCACTTTCGAACTACCTCTCTTGCGTTGGCTAAATATTACTGCTTATTTTCTGCGAAGGGAATAGGTTGTAACGCGTTTGCTCCCCGGGAGAACCCTTATTCTTCCTAGAGAAAAACCGAAGATTATCCACAGCTCTGCACCAACATAGTGCGCATTCAGGAAGCGCCGAACGGTTGGAGTTCAGATGAACTGTGGAACCGTTCTTTCGTACGTGGATTTACGCATTCGTTGAAACCCTAATGCTCCATTGCGATTTGAAAAAAAAGAGCCGGAGTCCATGTGGATTCCGGCTCTCTTTAGATCGGCGTCCCCCGGAGGGGACGCCGGCGGATCATCGCTTCTCGAGAATTACTTCTGGATCGGCTTGATCGGGATCGACTTGCGGCTGTTCTCCGTCGGGAGGACCTTGTCGTAGTTGCCCATGCCCTGCTCGGCCATCTTGCGGCGGATGAACGCGATCTGGGTCTTGAGCGGCAGATCCTTCGGGCAGAAGTCGTGGCAGGCGAGCAGCGACATGCAGCCGAAGACGCCGGACTCGTCGCCGACCACTTCGTAGTAGTCGGCGTCGTTGCGCTCGTCGCGCGGGTCAAGGCGGAAGCGGGCGATCTTGTTGATGCCCACGGCGCCGATGAAGTCCGGACGAACGCGGACCGTACCGCAGCCGGCGATGCAGCAGCCGCACTCGACGCAGCGGTCGAGAACGTAGATGTCTTCGGCGAGCTGCGGGTCCATCGGGGTTTCCTGCTTGCGCAGATCAACCTCGTCGATCTTGGCGTGAACCCACGTCTGCATGCGTTCGGACATGTTGCGCATCCACTTGCCGGTGTTCACCGACAGGTCGCCGATCAGCTCGAAGGCCGGCAGCGGGGCGAGCGTGAACTCGTCGGGCAGGTCCTTCGTCAGCGTGCGGCAGGCGAGGCCCGGCTTGCCGTTGATCAGCATGGCGCACGAACCGCAGATGCCGGCGCGGCAGACGAAGTCGAACTGCAGCGTGGGGTCCTGCTCATTGCGCAGGTCGTTGAGCGCGATGAAGAGCGTCATCGAGTCCGATTCCTGGAGCTCGTACGTCTGCATGTGCGGAACGCTGTCGGGATCCTGCGGGTTGTAGCGCAGAATGCTGATCTTCAGAAGACGATGCTTCTTGGCGGGAGCAGCGTCAGCCTTGGCGGCCGGAGCCGCCGTCTGGGTCTTTTCCTGGGTCATTTTCTTCCAAAGCTCCCAAATTAGTCCTTCAGGGGTTCATCGATGCGCTCATTGCGGCCCTGCAGGCGCTTCGGCAGCAGGTGCTGGTACGGCATGATCGCGTCCTGAATGGCCCAGCGGTCCTTGCCCTCGGCCTGCATCTTGGCGCGGATGGCGTCGACTTCGGCCTGGCGCTTGGCGGACTCGGGGTTCTCGATGTAGTTCTTGACGCCGTAGCCGCGGAATCCCGGGGGCAGCTCCATCTTGGAGATGTCGAGATCCTTGTACGTGATCGTCGGAAGCGTGTCGCCTTCCTTCCAGGTGGCGATCGTGCGCTTGAGCCACTTCACGTCGTCGCGGACGGAGTAGTCCTCGCGGTAGTGGGCGCCGCGGGATTCCTGACGCAGCGACGCGCCCTGCGCGACCGTGAGGGCGACGCGGAGCATCGAGCGGGTGCGGTAGGCGTAGACGAGCTCGGGGTTGTTGCCGGCGACGTCCTTGACGGGGATCTTGAAGGAGCGCTTGTAGAGCTCTTCGAGTTCGTTGACGGCGTCCTCCATGTCCTTGCCCTTGCGGAAGATGCCGATCTTGGTCGTCATGATCTCCTGCATGCGGGTGCGCAGAGCAACGGCGTCTTCATTGCCGGTGTTCTTGAGGTAGCCGTTGAGTTCGGCCTGCTCCTTGGCGAGGGCGTCGTAGATGAGCGAGGTCGGGATGTCGATGCCGTTCTCGGCCTTGTCGCAGAAGTCGGCGATGTATTCGCCGACGATCATGCCCGCGACGACCGTTTCAGCCACGGAGTTGCCGCCGAGGCGGTTGAAGCCGTGCATGTCCCAGCAGGCGGCTTCGCCGGCCGCGAAGAGGCCCTTGAGGGTCTCGGACTCGCCGCTCGGCTTCGTGCGCACGCCGCCCATCGTGTAGTGCTGGGCCGGACGGACCGGGACCCATTCCTTCGTCGGGTCAACGCCGAGGAAGTAGTGGCAGATTTCGTAGACTTCGCGGAGCTTGTGCTTGATGTGGTGTTCGCCGAGGAGCGTGATGTCGAGCCAGAGGTGTTCGCCGTACTTGGTCTTGACGCCCTTGCCCATGGCGATGCGCTCTTCCATGCGGCGGGAGACCACGTCGCGGGAGGCGAGTTCCTTCTTCTCGGGTTCGACGTCCGGCATGAAGCGGTAGCCGTCGACGTCGCGCAGCAGACCGCCGTCACCGCGGCAGCCTTCCGTCACGAGAATGCCGGCCGGGAAGATGCCGGTCGGGTGGAACTGAATGGCCTCCATGTTGGAGAGGGTAGCCACGCCCGTCTTCAGGGCGAGGTCGTAGCCCGTGCCGTCGCAGATCACGGCGTTCGTCGTGACGCGGTAGATGCGGCCCGCACCGCCCGTGGCGATGGCGGTGGCCTTCGAGACGTAGGCCATCAGCTCGCCCGTGATCAGGTCGCGGACGATGGCGCCGTAGCAGCGCTTGCCGTCGGAGATGAGGGAGAGGGCTTCAACGCGCTCGATCACCGGAACCTTCTCGGCGATGATGCGGTCGGAAACCGTGTTGAGCATGGCGTGGCCCGTGCAGTCGGACACGTAGCAGGTACGCCACTTCTTGGTGCCGCCGAAGTCGCGCTGGTTCATCATGCCCTGCGCTTCCTTGCGTTCGGTAATCGTCACCTTCTCGCCGTTGATGATCACCTGACGGTCGCCGGCGGTGATGCGGGACCAGGGGCAGCCCCAGGCGGCGAGCTCACGCACGGCCTTCGGGGAGGTGTTCACGAACATGCGGACGACTTCCTGGTCGGCGCCCCAGTCGGAGCCGCGGACCGTATCGCCGAAGTGGACGTCCTCGTTGTCGCCGACGCCCTTGATCACGTTGCCGAGCGAGGCCTGCATGCCGCCCTGGGCCGCCTTCGAGTGGCTGCGCTTCGGCGGAACGAGAGAAAGGACGATCGAGTCGTGGCCGCGGCGCTTGGCCGCAACAGCCATGCGGAGTCCAGCAAGGCCGCCGCCGATGACCAGCACGTCGGTGTAGATGATTTTCATGAGTTTTTCCTCGGAAATCCCGCCTCCAGGCGGGAGGATCGGCG
>NZ_DAVZJY010000022.1:0-18826 GCF_052272535.1 Sutterella sp.
CGGCTCCGGGGCGGCGGCCTCTTCAAAAGCCTCCGCCTCGTCGTCTTCAAAATCCCCGCCGTTATAATCCTCGCAGTCCAATTCGACCTCTTCTCGTGTCATGAATTCCGCCATTCCCTTCAAAAGGCTCCTGATGCGCGGCATCGCGCTCATTACCGTGACCTTCGCCACGGCTTCGTGCTCCTGGCTGCAGAACCTTGACAAGGATCAGACGCTCGACTGGAGCGCCGACAAGCTCTACACCGAAGCCAGGTCAGCTCTGGATGATAGCAACTGGACTCAGGCGAAGGACTACTATCAGAAGCTCGAGGCCCGCTACCCCTTCGGCCAGTACGCGCAGCAGGCGCAGATCGAGCTCATCTACGCGACCTGGAAGGACGGCGACGCGCCGGGCGCCGTGCAGGCGGCCGACCGGTTCCTGCGCACCTACCCGACGCACGCCAACAGCGACTACGTGATGTACCTGAAGGCGCTCGCAACCCTGAACGAAACCGACAGCTGGTTCAACAAGCTCGCCGCCGAAGACCTCGCCGAGCGCGACGCGAACGCCTCCCGCGAAGCCTTCGACACGTTCAAGGAGCTCGCGCTGCGCTATCCCGACAGCCGCTTCGCGCCGGAAGCCCGCCGCCGCATGCATGAACTCGTGCTCGCGCAGGCCGAGCATGAGCTCAAGACCGCGCAGTACTACTTCGACCGCCACGCCTACGTCGCCGCGATCGACCGCGCGCAGCGCGTCGTGCGCGAATTCCAGAACACGCCGATGCGCGACGACGCCCTCGCGCTGATCGCCGAGAGCTACGACGCCCTCAAGATCACGGACCTCGCGAACGACACGCGCCGCATCATCGAGCTCAACAAGAATTCCGAACGCGCCCAGCCCGCCCGGTAGTCGACCGCCGCGATCCGGCAAAAACGCCCGCACCTTCGAAAAAGATGCGGGCGTTTTGTTTGGGCGGAGGGCGGGCCCTCAGGCTCCGGCCTTCTCCTCCCTGCGCCCCGCCGCGCGCATGCCGCGCTCGAGGTTGAGGGGCGTGAGGGCGCAGAGCGCCGCGACGAAGAAGAGGCCCGTGACGCCGATCGCGAGCCGGTGGTCGTTTCCGGTGATCCAGGTCACCGACCCGTAGGCGAGCGGCCCCACGATCGCCGCGGTCCAGAGCGCCATGTTCCAGAAGCTGAAGAACTCCGCCGAGCGGCTCTCGGGCGAGAGGAGCGCCACCATCGCGCGGCCCGCGGACTGCGAAGACCCCATCGCGAGACCCGCGAGGTTCGCCGCCACCCAGAAGACCGGACGCGTCGTCGCGAAGGCCGCGCAGACGATCATCGCGACCCAGACGAGGAGCGTGAGGCCGAGCGCCCGCTTGTGGCCGATCCGGTCCTGGAGGTACCCAAACCCGAAGGCGCCCGCGGCGGCGGTAATGTTGACGAGGAAGACGAGGAGCAGCGTGTCGGTGGTCGTGAATCCCATCACCTCGCCCGCGTAGACCGCCGAGAGCGTGATCACGACGGCGATGCCGGACTGGTAAAGGAATCCGCAGAGCGAGAGCCAGGCGAAGTCTCGATATTGGCCGAGGCTCTTCGCCGTGCGCAGGGTCTCGCGGAAGCTCTCGAGGCAGAGGTCGGAAAAGCTTCGCGCGGCGCCGCCGCGAGGCTTTGCGCGCTCCTTCAGAAGCGTGAAGATCGGGATCGAGGCGAGGAGGAAGACCGCGGCCGTGACGAGCATCGTCCCGGCGATCCGCGCGTCCATGTCGAGCCCGAGGGCGCCGCCCCCTTCGACGAGCACGAGCGACGCGCCCAAGGTCACGAGTCCGCCGCAGTAGCCGAAGGACCACCCCCAGCCCGAGACCTTGCCCACGGCTTCGGGGCGGGCGATTTCGGGGAGGAAGGCAGAGTTGAGGGTCTCGCCCACGTTGTAGCCGATGTTGGAGACGATCACCATCAGGGCGGCGAGCGCAATCGTGCCCGGGCCGCAGAAGGCGAGCCCGACGGTGCCCGCGACGGCGCAGACCGTGGCGGCGAAGAGCCAGAGCTTCTTCTTCGCGGCGGCGTCCGCGACCGCCCCGACCACCGGCATCAGCACGAGGCTCGCGGCGTTCGAGGCGGCGATGATGCACGTCCAGGCGAAGGTCGCCCACGGGGCGTCGCCCGCCACGACCGAGACGAAGTAGGCGTTGAAGACGGCCGTGAGCACCACCGTCGTGTAGCCCGAGTTGGCGAAGTCGAAGGCCGACCAGGCCCAGACCTCCCGCGGGCGCACGCCCGGCATCAGAATCTTCGAGTCCATTGCGCTCAATGCTCCTTACGGTTCAAAGGGCGGGCGTCCGCACGAGCCCCTGCAGGTGCGTGAAGACGCTCCGCGCGAGACTCCTGAGTTCATAGCCGCCCTCGAGCACGCTCACGAGCCGCCCTTCGCAGTGCCGCCAGGACGCCTCGACGAGAAGGCGCGTGAGGCACGCGTAGTCGATTTCGGCGGCCTTCAGCTGTGCGATCCGCTCCTCGGTGTGGGCGTCGAACCCCGCCGAGAGGATCATGAGTTCGGGCCGGAAGCGTTCGATCTCGGGAAGCCACGACTCCTCGACCACGCGCCGCAGCTCCACCCCGTCCGCCCCGGCCTCGAGGGGCGAGAGGATGGCGTTGGCGGGCTGCGGGTCCATGCGCCGGTGGGGAAAAAGCGGCCACTGGAAGAGCGAGAGGAAGCGGAAGGCGCTCCGCCCCGCGAGGATCTCCTCCGTGCCGTCGCCGTGGTGCGCGTCGAAGTCGAGCACCATGATGCGCGAGAGCCGGTAGCGCTTCTGCGCCCAGAGCGCACCGATGGCGGCGTTGTTGAGGTAGCAGAAGCCGCTCGCCCGCGCGCGCGAGGCGTGGTGTCCCGGGGGCCTCACGGCGCAGAAGGCGTTCTTCACCGTGCGCGCGAAAACGGCGTCAACCGCGCGCACGACCGCTCCGGCGCTCGCCATCGCGCAGTCGTAGGTGTCCGGCCCCACGCGCGTGTCGGGTTCGGAGAAGCGCGCGAGCGCCTCCTTGTCTCCGGCGCCCGCGCGCTCGAGCGCGTCGAGGTACTCCTCGTCGTGCGCGAGCAGCACCGCCTCGCGCGGCGCCGGTCCGCATTCGACGCGGCGGATGCGCTCGTCGAGGCCCGCGAGCATCATGCGCGTCTCGATCGCCTCGATCCGTTCGGGCGACTCCGGGGCGTTTTCAAGAGGATTCGGGAGGTTCACGAGTTGGTGCGTGAAGTACCCGGTGGGAAGCGACTGCCAGTCGGTGGTGGGCATGAGTGTCAGGGAGGTTGTGATCGGTCTGTCTGCCGTTGAGACTAGCACAGGGCCCGCTCCCGCTTGAAACCGGGCGCGGCGGAGGCCTCCGGTCGGTTCATAGAACAATTCGGCCGGGGGCGGGCGGCGGCACCATGGAGGCGGCCGCTAGAATCAGGAGCGTCTCCAGATTTCTCCGTCCTCAGGACCCGTCCATGGCCCGCCCCCTCCGACTCCGCTCCGCCCCGATCCTCATCGCGCTTCTTGCGCTCTCGGCCTGCGCAGCGCCCGAGGGGGGCCGGAGTGCCGAAGCCGCTCCCGGAGCGGCCGCGCAGAGCACACCGGCGGCGCCCGCGGAGGCGGCCGCCCCCAAGCGCGTCGAGCCGCAGAAGACCGCGGAGCAGCCGTCTGAGAAGGAACCCGTGAAGGAGCCGGCGAAGACCCCGGCGCCGCCCCCGGCCGTGCCGCCGAGCGACTCCGTGAAGGGGAGCCCGTCGGCCTCGGACTACATCGAGCGCCCCGACGTGCGCGCCTTCCTGCAGGAACTTTCAACCCAAAGGAACATTCCCTTCGAGTGGCTCGAGTCCGAGGTGCGGGTCGCGCGCTACTCGCCCCTCTCGGAGCGGTACACGACGCCGCGGCCGAACGCGAACAAGAAGACCACGCCCGAAAAGAACTTCCGCCTCTATGAGCGCAACCTCGTCGACCGCGAGCGCATCTCGCGGGGCGCGGCGTTTCTCGAGGAGAACCGCGCCGTGTTCGAGCGCATCGAAGCCGAGACGGGCGTCTCGCGCTACGCCGTCGCGGCGATCATCGGGATCGAGTCGATCTACGGGCGCAACATGGGCAGCTTCCGGGTCCTCGACGCCCTGATGACGCTCTCCTTCGACTACACGCGGCGCGCGAAGTACTACCGCGCCGAGCTCGCGAACTTCCTCGAATTCTGCTGGCTCGAGAAGACCGAGCCCGTCACCGTCACCGGATCCTTCGCGGGCGCGATGGGGCTCGGGCAGTTCATGCCTTCGTCGCTCAAGGCCTACGGCCGCGACGGCGACGGCGACGGCCGCATCGACGTGGTCGGCAACGACGCCGACGGCATCGCCTCGGTGGCGAACTTCCTCCTCGTGCACGGCTGGGTGCGGGGCGAGCGCCCGCTCTACCGCGTCGCCGCCACGCCCGAGATCTTCGCCGCGACGGGCTCGGGCGGCATCAAGACCCACACGACCGCGGGGGAACTCCTCCGCGCGGGCGTCAGACCCATGGAGCCCCTGCCCCTCAATGACGACGAGCCCACGCTCCTCGTGGATCTTCCCTGGGTGAAGTCCAACAACGAGCGCGGCGTGGACTACTTTATGGGCACGGGATCCTTCGCCGCGATCCTGCGCTACAACCGCAGCTACTTCTACGCCGCGGCCGTCTCCTTCCTCGCCGACGAGCTCGAAGAGAAGGAAAAGGAAGAGAATCCGCCCGCGGCGAAGCCTTCCGCGCCCGCCGCCTCCGCAGAAACCGCAGTTTCGGCCGCCCAATAACGGAGCTCGGCCCCCCACCGAAGGTCTCTCACGCGCGCACGCCGCACAAACATACGCGTTTATGCGTATGTGGCGGTTGCTGCAAACTGCCGAAGGGTATTCCCCGAGAGGTTCCTTCTCCTCACATCTCCCCTTCGCTGCGCGTCTCTAGCGATAACCCTTAAAGCGCTTTGCTTAGGGCAAATGCAGTGTTACCATGGGTTTAATCAGGATGGTGCGCCCGTCCGGTGGATGCGCGAGAGGAGTTGAGCGCGTCCGGGAAGCTCCCCTTCCAAGGCTTCCGACCGGCCGGACGAGCCCTCCCGATGCGCCTTCCTCAAGCGCGCCTCCGCTCCCTCATGCGGGCGCAGCACTTCCTGAAGGCGGGCCGGCACGGGCTTCATGACCAGCCGCGGAGAAGCGTCTCCGCGAGCGAAGCGCGCGGCGGCGCACACGCGGCCGATCCCACGCAGCTCCCCCTTCAAAAGGATCGCGCCGAAGTTGAATTGGACGTCCGGGTGAAAGGCGGACGCCTGAAACAGAGGAAAGGTAGGTTGCCCAACATGTTGATCGGCGTCCTCCTTGGCATTGCCGCCGGCGCCCTTTGGGGCCTCATCTACATCGCCCCGCTGATGGTGCCCGAGTACAACCCCGTGCTCGTGGCGCTCTCGCGCTTCATCGCCTTCGGCCTCATTTCGCTGCCCTTCCTGGTGGTCTTCCGCCGGCAGCTGCGCATGTTTTCCCGCGCCGACGTGTGGGAGTCCTTCAAGCTGCCGCTCTTCGGCAACGTGCTCTTCTACTGCCTCCTCACGATCTGCATCCGCATGGCGGGCGCGCCCTTGGCGGGCATGTTCATGGCCGTCATTCCGGTTCTGGTCGCCATCTGCTCGAACATCCGCTACCGCGGGTCCGAGTCGGCCGTCGCCTGGAGCAAGATCCTCCCGCCCCTCGCGGTGATCTTCCTCGGTCTCGTGGTCGCGAACCTCACCGAGTTTGAGCGCGCGGCCGCCATGTCCGCCGAAGGCGGCATGGACTACTGGATCGGCGTGGGCTTCGGCCTCGCCGCGGTCTGCTCGTGGACGTGGTTCTCGATCATGAACGCCGAGTGGCTCCTCAAGCACCCACAGCACTCGACGGGCGCCTGGACGGCCCTGCAGGGCGTGACGGTGCTCCCCTTCGCTGTTGCGCTCTTCGGCATCCTCGCCTGGCCCTTCGGCTTCATGGACACGGCCGTCACGACGATGGGGCCGGCACCGTGGAAGTTCCTGGGCGTCGCGCTCATGATCGGCCTGCTCTGCTCCTGGGTCGCGATGATCTGCTGGAACCGCATGAGCCAGCTCCTGCCTGCGGCCCTGGGCGGCCAGCTCATTGTGTTCGAATCGGTCTTCGCGGTCGTCTACGCGCTCATCTGGCGCGGTGAAATGCCCACGATGTCGATGACGATCGGCTTCGTCGTGCTGATGGGCGGCGTGCTCGGATCCCTGCGCGTCTTCCAGAACAAGGGCAAGTCCGAGGTCGTCGATCAGGCCCGCGAGGCGGGCGCCGGTCTCGAAGCCGGCAAGCTCGCCGCCAACCGCGAGTCGGTCAACTCCGACGGTACGGTGGGCGACTAAGCCGCACGCCTTCGGGCGGTTCATTCAACGGGCCGCCCGCCCTGAAGAAAAGCTCCTGCACTCGACCGGAATGCAGGAGCTTTTTTCATGCCCGAATGGAATGCCTCAGCCGCGGCCCGCCCATTAGGCCTGCAGGTCGTCCGGAGCGCCCGTGCAGACGCCGTTCTCAACGCCGGAGAGCGATCAGCCCGCCGCGGCGTAGACCGGCACCTAGCCGAACAGCGTCATGCGGCGCTTGTTCTCCTCCGTGAGGAAGTCGCGTCTCAAAGGGATCTCCGGCCATCCGTGACTCTGCTCGTTCGGGCACATCACCGCCCGCCGATCCGTGTCGTCACCCGATCAAGCGCTGCCGATGAAACCGCATCGCAAAAAAAGCTCCCGCAGCGGAAGTTGCTGCAGGAGCTTTTCTTGTTCTGCTGGATGAAGAGCTGAGCGGCTATTCGCCCGCGACGATCTCGACCTTGAGCTTGCCGACGCCGTTGACGCCACCCTCGAACTGGTCGCCGACGTGCGCTTCGGGCACGTTCACGGGCGCGCCCGTGAAGACGAGGTCGCCCGGCCGGACCTCCCAGTAGCGCGAGATGAGGGCGATCAGCTCGGCGGGAGAGGCGATCATGAAGCTCGTGCTCGCGCCCTGCTTCTTCTGGTTGTTCTGATAGAGGTAGATCTCCGTCGGAGCGGGAAGCGGCGTGCGGTAGGCCGGACGCACGTGCGAGACGGGTGCGCCGCCGTCCAAGGTCTTCATCTGGTCCCAGGGGCCGCCGTCGGCGCGGTCCTCGGGCGCGAGGCGGCGCGTAAAGTCAAAGCCCACGCACCAACCCCAGATGCACTTCTCGGCCTCCTCAACCGTGAGGTTGCGCCCACCCCTGCCGAGGCAGGCGACGAGCTCGAGCTCGGGGATCATCTTCGTCGTGCGCGGGGGCATCGCCCAGCGGTAGGTTTCGCCGTCGGCGACGGGCGTCACCGTGTCGGCCGCCTTGAGAAAGAGCGGCGGCTGAAAGCCCGCCTTCGCCGCACGCTCCGCGTCGCCCGCGGCGTAGTTCTTGGCCGCGCCGTAGACGCGGTTGACGGGGAAGAATTCATAACGCTCGTCCTGAACCGGAATGACGGCCTGGGGCGGGGGCGCGAAGACGAAGGACATGGAAGCCTGCTCCTCTACGAAGAAGTGTGAATCGTTGCGGCAGGAATTCTAGGGCCGCCCGCGGCGCATTTCGAGACTTCCCGGAAGCTTTTCGAGGCGCCCGGGACCGGACGATTGCCTGCGGCCGATTGAGGGAATAGGCCGGAGCGCAAAACGGAGCCGCCCCCCGCGGGACGACTCCGTCCACTTTCTCACGGGTGCCCCCGGAGCGAGGCGCCCTTCCGACCGAAGCCGGAATCAAAAGTACTTGGTGACGCCCGAGAAGGCGTTGAAGGTCTTGTCGGTCTTCACGCCACTCCCTTCAATGCGATCCCAGGCGGAGACGCCGCCGCCCACGTAGATCTCAACCGTTTTCGAGGGACGGTAGAGGAACTTCGTCGCCGCGCCGAGGGTCGAGCCGTCCGTGGAGGCGCCCGCGGCAGGTTCGAGCGTGTAGTCCTTCCAATAGACCATGTTCTGCCACGAGGAGAGGCCGAACCAGATCTGTGCGCCCGCATAGAGGCCGTAGCCCTTCACGTGGCCGGTGCGGTCTTTGGTCGCGGTCTTCGCGGAGAACTTGTCCACGGCGTTCGCACCGTCGAAGTACTGCGCCTGAGCGTAGACCTGGAGGTCGCTCCATTTGTAGCTGCCGCCCAAGGTGAAGAGCGCGAGGTCCTTGTCCGCGCCGTTGTCGATCTGGACTTCATGCCCCCAGGCGATGCCCTCGTAGATCGCGACGAGGTTGAGGCCGCCGCGGTTGTAGCGCACGCCCGCGCTCCAGTAGCGGTTCACGTCGGAGGTGGACTCGTCGCCCTCGTCGTAGCCGTCGGTCTTGAGCGAGTACTGCGCGGTCGCCTGCAGGCCCGCCATCATCGGCGTGCGGTAGACGAGCATGTTGTCGTAGCGCACGCTCTTCACGGCGGGCGAGAGGCCGGTGCCCACCGTGCCGCCGCCGAAGGCGTCCATGTAGAACTGCATGTCGTATGGACCCGAACCGGAGCTCTGCCCGGCGACGCGGCCGAAGGTGACCTCCCCCCAGGACTTCCCGGAGAGCGTCAGCGTGGACTGGCCGCCGAATATGCGGCCTTCATGGCCCTTGGAGTGGATCTGGAAGGCGCCCGTGTCAGAGAGGAAGCGGTTCTCGAGGCGGAAGCCCACGGTGAGGTCCTCCGAGATGCGCTCCTTGCCCTGGATGCCGACGCGCGTGGCGGTGTTGGCGCCCGACGCCATCGTGAAGCTGTTCTCGGCGGTCGAGTCGCCGAAGTAGTTCTGGTAGACGAGGCCCGTGTCTAAGCGCCCGTAGATCTGGACGTCGGCGGCCTGGGCGCCGGCGGCGGCGAAGAGCGCCGTAGCGGCGAGAGCGGCGGGAAGCATGCGTGCGGTCATGGTGTGTCTCCTGAAGGGCCGCCTCGGGGGCCGGCGGCTGGGGTTGAGGGATGAGGTGGGAATCAGATGAAGAAGTACGCGAGCACGAGCATCACGAGCATCACCGGGAAGGTGCGGCGCACGATGTCCATCGGGCTCACGCCGGCGATGCCGGCGACGAGGATCAGGCCGCCGCAGAGCGGGCTCGAGAGGCGCCCGAAGGAACCGGCGACCGTGGCGAGGTAGCCGAGCGACTCGATCGTCATGCCGAACTGCTTGGCGTGCGGCGTCACGGCCTCGTTGAAGGCGAAGGCGGCCGCGTCGCCCGAACCGGTGATCACGCCCATCAGGTAGGGGCCGACGGAGCCGCCGACGCGGGCCCATTCGTTCGCGGAGGTGAGCCAGTTGATGAGGAGATCGATCACGCCCGCGGCGCGCAGGCCGGCGGCGAAGACGCCCGCGGCGATGATGATGCCGAGGATGTTGGCGTAGCCCTTGCCCATGTCGTTGAAGAAGCGCTTCGTAACTTCAGCGGGATTGGAGCGCGTGACGGCGAGCGCATAGATCGTGCCGATCAGCATCGCCGTGGCGACGCTCATCTTCATCGAGGTGCAGAGGCTCACGTAGATGAGAAGCGCGACGGGAACGAGGGGCGCCACGGCGTAGAGCACGTTGACGCGCTCGGGAAGGTTCGAGGCCTTCAACTCGCCCGCTTCGGCAGCGGCGCCCGCCTCGGGCTTCTTGTAGTCGCGGTAGATGAGGCACACGAGGGTGATGCCGACGATCACGAGGAGCGAGAAGACGAGGAGCTTCACCGAGAAGAGGCCGATCAAGTCCATCACGCCGATACCGGCGATCTTCGCGACGAAGACGTTGTGCGCGACGCCCGGGTTGTAGAGCGCCGGGGTCGTGCTGCAGACGACCGCGGCCGCGGCGATCGCGGGCTTGAAGCCGGCGCGCACGAGAATCGGGATGAGGGTCGGCGCGATCGCGGCACAGAGCCCCGCCGTCGAGGGAATAGCCACCGCGCAGAGGCTCGTGACGAGCATGCCCGCGGGAAGGAGCAGCACGCCGAGGCGCCCGAGCGGACGCGTGAGGAGCAGCACGAGGTGCACGTCGCACTTCGTGAGCGAAACGACGCCCGCGAAGCCCATCGCCGAGCAGATCGCGATGATGAGCGAGGCGTTCGTCATCGACTTGTCAAACTGCTGAAAGGCCGTCATCGGCGAGAGCGACAGTGCGGCCATCAGCAGGCCGGCCGTGATGAGGACGAGTCGGGCTTCGTACCTTTTGGCGAGGCAGTAGATCGCGCCGAGGACGATCACCAGCGCCATGGCGAGTTGAAAGTTCATTTTTAGTCTCCCGGTTGAGGAAGCAGGTTGAGGTCGAAGGAAAAGGTCGGGGGCGTCAGCAGGAGGCGGCCGCGGGAGCGCCCGCACGTCTGTGGGTCATGAAGGCAAAGCCGATGCCGGCTGCGGCGAACGCCATCGCGGTGAGGTACGCCCCGGAGAAGCTCCCCGAAGCGGCCGTCGCCTTGATGAGCCAGGTGCCCGCGATGCCGCCCACGGAATAGCCGAGCATCAGGATCGAGAAGTTGACGCTGTTGTGCTTCGGACCGAACTCGTCGGCGACGAGCCCCGGATAGACGCCGATGAAGGAGCCGAAACAGAGGCCGACGCCGGCGAGGCCGACGAAGAAGAGGAGTGCGTCGCCCCTGCCCGCCGTCCAGAGCGCGGCGAGGCCCGCCAGGGCGACGACGAGCATCGCCGTGAGGGTGGGGAGCCGCCCGAAGCGGTCGGAGGCGACGCCCGAAACGAAGCGTCCCGCGGTGTTGGCGAGCGAGAGCACGGAGAGCGCACCCGCGGCGGCGGCCGCATCAAGCCCCACCTGGCTCATGCCGATCGAGGAGGCGCTCGAAATGAGCATGAGGCCCATCGAGGCGGCGGTCATGAAGAGGAGCGCGAGCGGAATGAAGACGGGCGAGGCGATCATCTCGCGGGGCGTGGCGCTCGGGCGCGGGACGGCGCCGCCCGCGGCGGCGCGGGCCTCCATGCCTTCGGCGGCGGGCTTCTTCGTGAGAAGCCCGAGCGGCGTGATGACCGCCGCGGAGACGAGCCCGAAAAGCACGAGGGCGCCGTCGATGCCGAGAAGCTCGATCGCGGCCTTCGCGGCGAAGGGCAGCGCCGCGGCGCCGAGCCCGAGGCTTGCCGTCACGAGGCCGCCCGCGAAGCCGCGGCGGTCGGGGAAGAACTTCACGGCCGTGTTGATCGTGCAGCCGTTCACGAGCCCGGTGCCGACGCCCACCAACAGCCCGTAGGAGAGCATCAGCCCGGCGACGTCGCCCGCGGCGCAGGCGCCCCAGTAGCCGAGGCCGATCAGAAGACCGCCGGCGCTGATCACCGGCTTCGGACCGAAGCGGTCGTTGACGAAGCCGCCCGCAATCATCATGAAGGGCGTCATGGCGCTCGCCACGCCGAAGACCGGCGCGAGCTCGCCCGGCGTCACCGCCGCACCCGCGAGGGTCGAGAGCCTCCCCGCGAGCGCCGCGGCGAAGATGCTCCACACGTAGAGCGCGCCCGTCGTGAAGTTGATGAGGCAGAAAAAGAGGAGGCACCTCTCGCGAAGGCCGAAGCCGTGGGTGCGGGGTCCGTTGGCGGTCATGGATTCTCCAGGGTCGAAATTTTTTTGACGGTCTGAATTATCGATTCCGACGCCTTTTCCCCAAATACGCAGAACCTCCGAATTCGATAATGGACGTCCGATATCGGACTCACGCATTCACTTGTTTTTGCTGTGTAATTTGAAAGATCCTGCAGTACGCATTCAGAATTGCGCCGAACGCGCTCCGCCACTTAAATTTATTTCCATCAAGAAGCCGGATTGAATGACTGCAATTCTTCCGGCAATTCATGGAGAATCCAAAAATGCACTGCAACGACCTCTACCGCAACGAAATGACGGCGAGCCGCCGGCACATCCACAAGCGCCCCGAAGAGGGCTGGACCGAATTCGAAACGACCGCCTGGGTGGTCGAGCACCTGCAGGCGCTCGGCTTCGAAGTGCTCTGCGGCCGGGAGGTGATCAACCCGGATTTCGTGATGGGCCGCGACCCGAAGAAGGTGGAGCAGGCGCAGAAGCGCGCCCGTGCGCAGGGCGTTCCGGAGGCGCTGCTCGAGCGCCTCGGCGGCTACACGGGCGCCGTGGGCATCTGGAGGACGGGGCGCCCGGGCCCCGTCACGGCCTTCCGCTACGACCTCGACTGCGTGCTCGTGCAGGAAACGGACGCCCCCGGCCATGAGGCGAACGTGGGCGGCTACGCCTCCGAGCGCCCGGGCCTGATGCACGCCTGCGGCCACGACGGGCACCTGTCGGTCGGTCTCGGCGTCGCGCACTGGGTGAAGGACCATGCCGACCAACTCTGCGGCACGATCAAGCTCATCTTCCAGCCGGCCGAAGAAGGCACGCGGGGTGCACGTCCGCTCGCCGAGAGCGGCATTCTCGACGACGTGGACTACATTGTCTGCGCGCACATCGGCTCGGGGTGTCCGCTCAACGAAATCGGCATCTGCCACTCGGGGTTCCTCGCCACGACGAAGATCGACGTGCGCTTCGAGGGCACGCCGGCCCATGCCGGCGCCAATCCGGAAAAGGGCCGCAGCGCGCTCCTCGCGGCCTGCTCCACGGCGACGATGCTCGCGGGCATTCCGCGCTCGAGTCGAGGCGACACGCGCATCTCCATCGGACGCATCGACGCGGGCGAAGGCCGCAACGTGGTGCCCGCGCACGCGATGCTGCAGATCGAGACCCGCGGCTCGACCGAAGAGGTGAACCGCTACATGGTCGACTACGTCGAGCGCATCGTGAAGGGCAACGCACTCTCCTACGACGTCAAGTCCTCGTTCGAGAAGGTGGGCGAGGCAACGGTGCTCACGGCCGACCAGGAGGTCACGGACGAGCTCACCGACATCGCCCGCAGAATCCCCTACATCAAGAGCGTGATCCGCAACGACCACATTTCGGGGAGCGAAGACTGCACGCTTCTCATCAGCCGCGTGCGCGCCCACGGCGGCAAGGCCGGGTTCTTCCTCTTCGGCTGCAACCAGAACGGCCACCACAAGGGCGATTTCGCGATTCAGGACGAGCAGAGCCTGCCCGAGGCCTTCGACATGTTCACGGAGTTCCTCTGCCGCAGGAACGGCGTGAAGGCGTGACCCTTCCCGAAAGCGCTGGAGGTCCGAGGGCGCATCGCCCCTCATCATTCTCAAAGCCGCCCGGACGCTCTTCGGCCAGGGCGGCTTTGGACTCTCTCTATATGGCGCGCGGCATCTCCTTGGGCGATACTTTTCCGGTGTTGCCTTTCCCTCGCCACTCCCCTCACCGCCATGCCCCGTCAGCCCGACTCCCCCTTCGGCCTTCCCCGCCGGGAAACGCTCTTCGAGCAGGCCGCCCGCCACTTCACGCACTTGATAGAAACCAACGTGTGGAAGGTGGGCGAAATGATCCCCAATGAAGTCGAGCTCGCGCGCAGCCTCGGCGTCGCGCAGGGCACCGTGCGGCGCGCCCTCAAGCTTCTCACCGACCAGGGCGTGCTCATCCGCCGGCAGGGCCGCGGAACCTTCGTCGCAGAGTTCAAGTACAACACCAACCTCGTCTACGAGCGCTACATCCGGCTCGAGCCCGACGATGCCGGACAAAAGCTCCCGACCCACACCGAGCTCGCGCTCTTCGAGCGCGTCCGGCCGACCCCCGCGGCGGCCGAGGCGCTCGAAATCGACGGCGACGAAGAGATCCTCCACGTCTCGCGCGTGCACTACGCGGGCGACGCCGTCGTGAGCTTCGATGAATCCTGGCTCAACGACCCGAAGTTCGCCGCGCTCACGCCCGAAAACGTCGCCCGGCACGAGGAGTCCACCTGGTACGGGTTCCTTCAGGCCGCCTGCGGCGTCACCGTCACGGGGTCGCGCGAGCAGATCAAGGCCGAGGTGCTCGACCCCGCGCTCTGCCGCCGCCACGACCTCCCCGTGCCGACGGCGGTGCTGATCGGCCGGCGCGTCGCCTGCTCCTACGGCGGCAAGCCCGTGGAGTACCGCATTCAGCGCAGCCTCACGCGCACCTACCACCTGCGCGTAGACGGCGCGGCAAAGTCCTGACGGGCGCGTCCCGCCCTCGGAAACCTGCGGCGACAAATGTTCCTATGACGCCGCGCGGCCAGTCATTACAATGGCGTGGCCGGTCGGCGCCGGAGCCCTCGTTCCCTCGTCCCCGCCACTGCGCCCCCCTCCGTCCTCGTTCAGACACCCTTCAGAGAAACAATGACACCGAACAATCCGCCGCGCCGCGAAAGCCTCGCCTCCATCGGCCAGCGCCGTCTTCAGGCGGTGAGGTCCAAGAGCATCTACGTACTCCCCAACGCCTTTACGGGCGCCGCGCTCTTCGCCGCCTTCTACGGCATCATCCAGGCGATGAACGGAGACTTCTCCGCCGCCGCCATCGCCGTCTTCTTCTCCATGCTCTTTGACGGCATGGACGGGCGCGTGGCGCGCCTCACGCATACGCAGTCCGAATTCGGCGTGCAGATGGACAGTCTCGCCGACGCGGTGAGCTTCGGCGTCGCCCCGGCGCTGATCGTCTATGAGTTCTCCTTGGTTGAGCTCGGCAAGCTCGGCTGGGCGACCGCCTTCATCTACGCGCTCTGCGCGCTCCTGCGCCTCGCCCGCTTCAACTGCAACGTGGGCGTGGTGAGCAAGAACTACTTCCAGGGGCTCCCGTCGCCGGCCGCCGCCGCGCTCGTCTGCGGCTTTGTGTGGCTCGCCGTTGAGAACCACCTCCCCGACTGGCTCCTTCCCTACCAGAGCACGATTGCGCTCGTCGTCACTCTCTACGCGGGCCTCACGATGGTCTCCAACGCCCCCTTCTTCTCCGGGAAGTGCTACGCCGTCGTGCGCACCGTCCCCTTCTGGGTGATCGTCGTCTGCGCGCTCCTCTTCATCGTGATCTCGAGCAACACCTCGCTCTCGATCTTCATCCTCTTCTGCATCTACGCGCTCTCGGGCTTCGTCTATGAGTTCTGGTGCTGGTGGCGCGGCCGCCCGAATCCGATTCAGGCCGACCTCGCCGCACAGCGCGAAGCCGAAGAGGCCGAAGCCGCCGCGACCGACGAAGCGGCCAAGCACTGACGTCCGACGCCGCCATTCCTCCTCTCGACCGGGCCGTCTCTTCCTGAAGGGGCGGCCCCTTCGCTGATGAGAGCGGCGCTCCGGGCGCGCCTCAGAAACGCTCGCCCGTGCCGGCCGTCCCGCGGTCGGCCGCCCCTCCACCTCACCCTCATCCCAAGACCGCAATGCCCAGGAAAGACCAGCTCAACAGCTTCATGTTCGAGGAAGTGATCACGATGGTGCGCATCCTCGAATGCATCCCCCTCAAGCGTTGGGTGACGGGGTCGGAGATCCAGCAGAAGCTCGCGGCCGACGGCATCGACATCCGCCGCCGCACGCTGCAGCGCTACCTGAAGACGATCCGCGAGAATCCGCACGTCTTCCCGATCGTCGCGAACATGTCGAGAAAGCCCTACGGCTTCCGGTGGAACACCTCGGGACGAGGGCTGCACCTGCCGCTCCTCGGGTCGCAGGAGACGCTGCTCCTGCGGCTCTGCGACCAGTACCTGCACATGCTGCTGCCCTCGACGATCCTCTCGGGCCTGAAGCCCCTCTTCGCCGACGCGCGCAACGCCGCCGACGCCTCACCCACGGCCTCGTGGCTGAGGAAGATGAAGGTCGTGAGCCCCGCGCTTCCCTTCCTGCCGCCCACGATCCGCGACACGGTCTTCGAGGCCGTCACCGAGGCGCTGCTGCACGACCGGCTCCTCTTCGTGCGCTACAACAACGCCCGCGACCACACCGTCGAAGCGAACGTGAAGCCCCTCGGGCTCGTGCAGCAGGACGTGCGCACGTACCTCGTCTGCCAGTTCGAGAAGTACGACAACTACCGCCACCTCGCGCTGCACCGCATCGAGACGGCGCACATGCTCGACACCAGGTTCGAGCGCCCCGAAGGGTTCGACCTCGACGCCTACACGAACGCCGCGCCCTTCAACTACGCCGTGGGGCGCTCCGTGAAGCTCGAGATCGTCACCGACGACCCGGTCCTCGTGAAGAACCTCTCCGAAACGCCCTTCAACGCCTCGCAGACGATCGTTTCGTCCTCTCCCGCCGCAGAGGGCCGCCCCGCGTGGACCATCACCGCCGTGATCGAGGATTCACTCCTTCTCGACGGGTGGCTCGCGATGCGCCGCAGTTCGATTCTCTCGACGAGAAAGTCCATGGTCGCGCCCGACGACGGCGCACCCGTGAAGACCGCAGCCCGGCTCGAGCAGCAGATCGAGGCCGCGCAGATCGCCAGAGAAAATCCGAAGACCACGCTCGCACCCCACCAGGAGCTCTCGGGCGCCGCGCACGACGAACTCCTCGTCTTCAACCGCAAAGTCGTCAACAAATGAGTCTGCGGCGCGCACCCGCCCCGAGGGTGCGGCCCGCAAAGAAAAACGCCGCAGTGGGGAATTCCCGGTCTGCGGCGTTTCTGCGTTCAAGGCGCTCGGAAGGGCGTCAGAGGCGCGCGATCGGCGTAAGCACGCCCGTCACCTTGTCGCCGATGCCGGCGAGCACCTCCGCCTCGGGCGGGAGGTAGACGTCCACGCGCGAGCCGAAGCGGATGAAGCCGTAGCGCTCGCCGCGCTCGAGCTTCTGGCCGATCACGGCGTAGCAGATGATGCGGCGTGCGACGAGGCCGGCGACCTGGATGAAGGTGACGCGGCGGCCGTCGGCCATGCGCACCGTGACGGCGTTGCGCTCGTTTTCGGTCGAGGCCTTGTCGAGGTCGGCGTTGACGAAGAGCCCCGGCGTGTAGGTGACCTTCTCCACGACGCCCTCAACGGGCGACTTCTGGCTGTGCACGTTGAAGACGTTCATGAAGATCGAGATCTTCACGCAGTTCTCGCCCGTTTCCGGGTTGACCGTCTTCTCGACCTTGCAGACACGCCCGTCCACGGGGCTCACGACCGCGCGGGGGTCTTCGGGCGCTTCGCGCGCGGGATCGCGGAAGAACTGCAGCGCGAAGACGAAGAACGCGAAGGCGAGGAAGGTGACGATGCCGAGATCGAAGTAGAAGCAGACGAGGAAGACCACGAAGGCGCCGAAGAGAATCGGCCAGCCCTCGCGGGCGATGATGGGATGCGGGTAGACGCGGGCGTTCAAGACGGAAACCTCTGTTTGAGGATGGATGAATTCACAAACGGCTCATTGTAGCGGGCGCGGGGCCGCGCGCTCAGGCTCCCGGCGTGGGGATTTATATCGGGCGGGCGTCCCCGCACCCGCCTTTCTCCGGCCTTCGCCTCCCTCCTCCTGCGTCGCGCTGCTATCCGCGCTCCTTCTCGGCCTTGTCGCGCGGCCTGCGCGAGAAGATCCAATCGATAAAGCCGCCCTGGTTGCGCGAACTCACCAGCACGCGCCCCGCGCCCGAGAACTTGAGGACGAACCCTTCGCCCGTGAGCTGGCTCTGCACGACCCGCCCAAGGAGGCTCGAGCGGCCGGTCTTCAACGTGATTTCGTAATCCAACGCGGCGTTCCAGGCGACGAGGTGCCCGTTGTCCACGAGAACGGGTCGGTCCGGGCGCACCTCCATTTCGCGCACCGAGCCGAAGCCCGAGACCGCGAGCTCCCCGCGGCCCGAGGCCTTCATGATGAAGAACCCGCCCGAATCCGCGAGAAGCGCCCGGCCGACGCCCTGCATCTTCGCCGTGACGTCAACCTCCGGCGTCGAGGCGAGGTAGCACCCGTCGGCGATCATCCATTCACGGCCTTCCAAGGCGAGAATCCGCACGTCTCCGGGGAACGTAGGCGCGAGAAGCACCGACCCAGGTCCGTCCTCCGCCTCGATCCACTGCTGGAAGAACGTCTCGTCGTTCAGAAACTTCCGCGCGAGGGAGGTGAAAATTCCGCCCCGCGTGCGGCCCTTGAGCGACAAGGACGCGTCCATCGCCACCATGGCGTTCGACTCGGTCGCAATCGAGTCGCCCTGCTCGAGCGTCACGCGCAGGAGCGGGTCCACGCCGCCATCGACTTCAAAGCGCACCATCTTCGGAACTTCACTGCATGATGCGCACGGTGAGCGTCACCGCGAGCGTGAGGTCGGCCGTGCCGGAGCTCACCTCGGGCGCGTCGTCCACATGCGCGGAGCGGGCCATCAGCACCTGCGGCTGCGCGTAGTAGCGGGGCGCGGGTCCCGACGACCCTGAACTTTCGATCGCCTCGATGCGCACGTTCTTTTCACCGAGCCCGAGGGCCTTCGCCGCGATCACCGCGCGGTCGGCCGCGTTCTTGATCGCCTCGGCGAGGAGTTCGTCGTTCGCGCGCTGCCTCACGGCGCGCGACACCGAGAAGGCGACGCCGTCGAAGGTCATCGTGCCGCCCGCGGCCTGCATCACCTTGGAGGCGAGCGCGACGTCCTTCACCGTGACGCGGATCGACTGCTTGGCCGCCCACGCGCCGATCACGGAGGTCTCGCCCTCCTTGGCGCGCGTCATCACCGGCCAGGTCGAGAAGTCCGTGGTCTTCACGTCCACCTTGTCGCCGAAGACCTTGAGCGCTTCGAGCGCGGCGTTGCCCGCCTTCACGACCTTGTTGGAGGCGGCCGCGGAGTCGGCGTTGCGCTCCTCGACGGAGAAGGTGAGCTGCGCCTCGTCGTTGGGAAGCGTCCGCGACGCCTCGCCCGCGACGTTCATCACGAGGCCGGCCTCGGCCACCTTCGGCATCGCCGCGGCGGGCAGGGCCGCACCGGTCAAAGCGGCGGCGCAGGCCGCGGCGGCGAGCGCGCGGCGCGTCAGACGGGGACTGTGGGGTTCGGGCGTTGTCATGACTTCTCTCCGTGATCACTCTCCGGCCTGAAGGCCGGAGCTTCTTGATTCGCTGAGCCTCGCGG